>JAQVJI010000184.1 GCA_028695255.1 Chromatiales bacterium
CCGAGATCAACTGCTTGCGGTTGTCCTTGAGCAGTCCCCAGTGGGCCCAGGTGATGGTGGCGCCCGAGGTCAGGAGGATCAGCGTGTTCAGCGCCGGGATGCCCCAGGCGCCCATCGGCGTGAAGGTATCGCCGAGCGGCCCGCTGCTCGGCCAGGCGGAGGTGAACTCGGGGTAGGGCGTGAACGCCGGATCGAACGAGGCCAGTTCCGGTACCGAGATGATGCGCAGGTAGTACAGCGTACCGAAGAAGGCGGCGAAGAACATGACCTCCGAGAAGATGAACCAGCCCATCCCCCAGCGGTAGCTGCGATCTTCCCACTGCGTATATTTGCCGGTCACGTTTTCGCGTATGACGGCACCGAACCAGCGGAACAGAACGAAGACGATGACCGCCGCGCCTCCCACCATGATGAACGCGCCGACACCGGCAGCGTTCAACTTCAGGATGAAACCGAGCGCGAGCAGGAAGATGCCTACCGCCAGCAAGGCCGTGTACTTGCTGGCATGTGGGACGTAATAGTGGTGCCCGTGTGCCACTGCTGTCATGATTCTTCCTCCTCGATGATGATCGTGTTTGTTCGTATGACCGCCGCCTGACCGGCCGGCGGTTCAGCCCTTTGTGGAATCATCCGGTGCCTGAAAGAACGCGTAGGAGAGCGTGACGGCCACCACCTTGTCGGACAGGTCGGGGCTGATCACGAAGGTGACGGGCAGTTCCCGCACCTCGCCCGGTTGGAACTCCTGACGCTCGAAACAGAAACAGACGATCTTCTGGAAATGCCGTGCCGCCTCGCCGGGGGTCACGCTCGGGATCGCCTGACCGACGAATACGCGGTCGGTCGGATTGCGTACGCGGTAGCTGGCATGTGCGAGCTGACCCGGATGGACCTCCATCCGGGTCTGTACCGGCTCGAACTCCAGCGGCGAGTTGCTCATCGGCGTGCCCATGAACTGCACCGTGATACTGCGCGAATCGTCGACCTGCGTGTTGTCGGCCACCTCTGCCGCCGCCTGCACCGTCTTGCCGTTGATGCCGGCGACCCGGCACAGCACGTCGTAGATCGGCACCAGTGCAAAACCGAAGCCCACCGCAAGCAGCGCCAGGAACCCCAGGCGCAGGGCGAGGCGACGGTTGGCACGGCGCAGGTTTTCGACTCGATCGCTCATGGAATCACGGCATCGCTCAGATGGGTCTGAACTTCCAGAACGCCAGCAGGAACACCAGAAACGCCACCACGCCCAGCGCAATGCCCAGGCGTATGTTCATCGGGCGCCGTTTCTTCCATTCCTCGTCGTCTCGCATGGCTTCGACCGCTCGTGGGTGCATGATCACTTGACCACCGGCTGCGTGTCGAAGGTGTGCAGCGGAGCAGGCGAGGGCACGGTCCATTCGAGACCGTCGGCGCCTTCCCAGGACTTCGCTTCGGCCTTCGCACCGCCGCGCACGCACTTGATCACCACGTACAGGAACACCAGGTGCGAGGCGCCGAGGATGAAGGCACCGATGCTCGACAGCATGTTCCACTCGGCGAACTGAAGTGCATAGTCCGGGATGCGTCGCGGCATGCCGGCCAGGCCGACGAAGAACTGCGGGATGAAGGTCATGTTGAAGCCGATGATGGCGAGCCAGAAATGCAGCTTGCCGAGCTTCTCGTCGTACATGTGGCCGGTCCACTTCGGCAGCCAGTAGTAGACGGCTGCCATCACGCCCAGGATCGTGGTCGGATAGAGCGCGTAATGGAAGTGCGCGACCAGGAAGTAGGCGTTGTGATACTGCGGATCGGCCGCCGCGTCGGCCAGCACCAGACCGGTGAGTCCGCCCCAGCCGAACAGGATGATGAAGCCGAGCGCGAACAGCATCGGCGTCTCGAAGGACAGCGAGCCCTTCCACACCGTTGCGATCCAGCAGAAGAACAGCACCGCCAGCGGCAGCGAGATCAGCATGGTGCTGTACATGAAGTACAACTGGGCCGTCGTCGGCATGCCGCTGGTGAACATGTGATGCGCCCACACGACCACCGACAGCACGGTGATCGCCCACATGCCGTACACCTGAGCCTTATAGCCGTAGGTCGGCTTGCGCGAGAAGGCCTGCAGCACGTGCGGGATGGCACCGGCGATCGGCAGCAGCAGCACGTACACCTCGGGATGCCCCATGAACCAGAAGATGTGCTGCCACAGCACCGGATCACCGCCACCGGCCGCATCGAAGAAATGCGTGCCGAAATGGCGGTCGGTCAGGATCATGGTCACGCCGCCGGCCAGCACCGGCATGATCAGGATCAGCAGGATGGCCGTCATCAGGAAGCCCCAGGCGAACAGCGGCATCTTCATCATGGTCATGCCGGGCGCACGCATGTTGACGATGGTGACGATGACGTTGATGGCAGCGAGGATCGACGACATGCCGAGCATGTGTACCGCGAAGATCGCGAAGTCCATGCCCCAGCCGGTCTGTACCGACAGCGGGGCGTACATGGTCCAGCCCGCGTCCACCGCGCCCGTGCCGATACCGGCCAGACCGAGGAAGAACGGCGTCACCAGCAAGGTCGCGGCCGGCGGCAGGATCCAGAAGCCCCAGTTGTTGAGCCTTGGCAGTGCCATGTCGGGCGCACCGAGCATCATCGGCAACATCCAGTTGGCGAGCCCGGTGGCGGCGGGCATGGCCACGCCGAACACCATGATGAGCCCGTGCAGGGTGATGAGCTGGTTGTAGAACTCCGGCTGCATGATTTGCAGGCCGGGCTGGAACAGCTCGGCGCGCACCAGCAGGATCATGCCACCACCGATGAACAGCATCGCGAACGCGAAGATCAGGTACATGGTCCCGATCTCCTTGTGGTTGGTGGTGAACAGCCAGCGGGCAAGCCCGGTCGGCTGGTCGTGGTGGTGGCCCTCGTGGGCATGAGTCTCGGCTGTCGACATCTCGTTTTCCTCCGTCAGACGAAAATTATTGGCCGGCTTCGCGCAGACGACTGACCAGCGACGGTTGCACCTCGTCGTTGGCGGCGTTGCCGAAGGCGTTGCGTTCGTAGGTCACCACGGCTGCGATCTCGGCATCGTTCAGCGTCGCCTTGAAGGCCTGCATGGCGGTACCCGCCTTGCCGTTCATGACGCGGTCGAGATGGCCGTCCTTGATCAGGTTGCCGTTGCCGTCGACGAACGGCGCCGTCGCCATCGCGCTGCCGGCGAGGGCAGGGAAGACCGGCGGCAAGCCCTGACCTTCGGGCTGGTGGCAAACGGCGCAGGCGCGACCGTAGACCTCCTGTCCCAATGCCATCAGGCGGTCGCGGCTCCAGGTCTCCTGGGCGCTCGCCGCGGCGGCGACCTGCTCGGCTTGCTTGGTTGCTACCCAGGCGTCGTAGTCACTCTGGGAAACGGCGTGGACGACCACCGGCATGAAGGCGTGGTCCTTGCCGCAGAGCTCGGCGCACTGGCCGCGATAGATGCCGGGCTTTTCGATCGTCGCCCAGAACTCGCGCAGGAAACCCGGTACGGCATCGCGCTTGACACCGAAGGCCGGCACCCACCAACTGTGAATGACGTCGGTCGAGGTGGTGATGAAACGCACCTTCTTGTGAATGGGCAGGACCAGCGGGTTGTCCACTTCGAGCAGGTAGTTCTCTTCCTTGGGCGCCTGGTTCATGACCTGCTCGCGCGGCGTGGTCAGCACGCTCACGAACTTGATCCCTTCATCGGGATACTCGTACTGCCATTTCCACTGGCTACCCGTGACCTTGACCACCATCTCAGCGTCGGTCTTGCTGTCCTCGTACATGTGGATGGCGTGATAGGCGGGAATGCCGAAGACGATGTAGTCGATGAACAGCAGAACGGCGAAGGGGACGATCACCCAGAACCATTGTTTGCGGCTATTCGGCTGGGTGAAGTCGGCGGCCTTGTGGCCGACGCTCTTGCGGTGGGTATAGAAGGAATACAACATGATCGCGAACACGGTGACGAAAACCACCGTGATGATCAGCATGAACAGGTTGTGAACCTTCAGCGTTTCCTCGGCAATGGGCGTGACGGGCTCCGGGAAATTCCAGGAGAAATCCGCCCACGCCGCGGAATGCCAAAACGCCAGTGCCAGTACAGCCGTCAGTACGGCTCCGACTCGTCGTACGAGAATCCCCATCCTCTCCCCCTTGGTATCGTTCTTTGTTGATCGAATCCCGTGTGTTGCATCAGATCGCGGGCCACCGCGACCCGCTGCGTATCATCCAGATAACGCCCAAACTCGTATTCACGTCCATGTGAACGCAATGCCAACCGGCAATGGTGCCCGCCCTGTCCGCAGGTCAGGACGACCTGTGCCCAGTGGCGATTGATCTCGACCTTCTCCAGTCGCTCGCCGACGTGACGCTCGATGCGCAGCGCATCGTTGCGGATGGCCAGTCGCTCATAGTCGCCGCGGTGGCGATGCGCATACAGGACGCCGGCGGCAATGACGGCGATCTCCAGTCCGGCGAACGGCAACACCAGCCACGCGCCGGCCGAGGCGAAGGCGATGCCGATCAATAAAACAAGGAACATGAGGCCGCCGAACACCAGGGCGGTCGTGGCAGACGATGCCGAACGGTTCGGACTCGCCAGCAGGGTGTAGGCGTCGGGGGAATCCTGGCCTGAATTGCATATGACCATGTCAGTGAACATCCACGCAGAGAATCCCGGACGGCGTACCGGCCGGCAGGCCGGTGATGATTGGTGCCGTGGCCGTTGATGACGTCACGGATCGACCTCGCTCCCCCTGGGTTGGAAATTGTGTTCTAGCACTCGGCTAGTCTTAGCATAGAGTTGATGTATGTCAATTGACGCAGTGACCTGTGTCAATTGCCAGAGTTGCCTGGAAACGGATTTCCCGGCAGGTGGGGCGGCAGGTTTGAGTAAAGGGGGAAGGGCGGAGGGTTTCGATACGAGGCTGGGATCGGATGAAATAACCCATATAAACATGATATTAGGAGATATGATCGATAGCATTAAAATATAAGTAAACGATTAAATGCTTGTGTTGTACCCTCGGGTCGGCATGAGAACATTCATAAAAAATATTTTTTAGCGTCCAGATGTGGAATTGATTCAACGGCATCAGCGTTTCCTGGATACCGATCAAATTAAGTATTTACTTATGTAGATCGCGACTCCGGTTCAACCGCCTGCACGAATGATCCAGCAGCGGTGCGGTTTGCCGCGGTGGAAATCCTCGGGCACCGTCCGGTGGGTGATCTCCTCCAGGTTCGTCGTCGCGATCTCGCCCTCATACAACTTGAAGCCGCGCCGGTTGTTGGA
>JAQVJI010000185.1 GCA_028695255.1 Chromatiales bacterium
CAATAGTCTCAATCGCGCCCGGCGATCATCGTCGGGCGATTGCGCGAACGGATGAAACCAGACGATGAAACCCAGACCATGAAACCCAGACCATGAAACCCAGACCATGAAACCCAGACCATGAAACGCGTCCACGTCATCGCCGACCCGGTCCAGGCCGGGTTCATCCAGGGCGTGCTGGAGAGCGAGGGCATTCCCACCTTTCTGCGCAACGCCTGGCTCGGCGGCGCGGCAGGCGAACTGCCGTCGCAAGAATGCTGGCCGGAGATCTGGGTCGACGATGGCGATCATGCCCGCGCACTGGAACTGATCGCGGCATTGGAGCAGGGGACGACCGGGGATGCGCCGGCATGGCGCTGCCCGCGCTGCGGCGAACGCATCGAGCCGCAGTTCGATCGCTGCTGGAATTGCGGCGGCCAGCGCGACCCATAGGCGTGCCGGCCGTTGCGGCTGGTAGACTCCGTATCTGCTCGACAACCGACAGGGGGCCCGTGCGTGCGCATTCTCGTCATCGAAGACACACCGGACATGAGTGCCAACCTCGTCGATTATCTGGAGGCGCGGGGACATGTCGCCGACGCGGCGCTCGACGGCGTGACCGGTCTGCATCTGGCGGTGGTGAACCGCTACGACGCCATCCTGCTCGACCTCATGCTGCCGGGCATGGACGGCCTGACGTTGTGCCGCCGGCTGCGCGAGGAGGAAAGGATCCACACGCCGGTCCTGATGCTGACCGCGCGCGACGCGCTGGACGACAAGATCGCAGGTCTTGAGGCCGGTGCCGACGACTACGTGGTCAAGCCGTTCGCGCTGCGCGAGGTGGAGGCGCGGCTGAAGGCATTGGTCCGGCGTGCCCAGGGACAGGTGAGCCGCGACAGTCTGCGCGTGCACGACCTGACCTTCGATACCTCGACCTGGACCATCCGCCGCGCGGATCGGGTGCTGGACCTGCCGCCGATCGCGGCACGGCTGCTGGAGGCGCTGATGCGCGCCTCGCCGCGGGTGGTCGCTCGCAACGAACTCGAACATGCCGCCTGGGGCGATTCGCCGCCGGACAGCGATGCCCTGCGCGCACACATGCACGTCCTCCGAACCGCCGTGGATACGCCGGACCTGCCGCCGCTGCTGCGGACGGTGCGCGGTATCGGCTACCAACTCGTCGCGCCCGATGCCGATACGCAGTAGGTTGCGCCTGCGGGTGGCGATCGCCTTCGCCGTACTGGGCGGGGTGGTGACGCTCGTACTGACGGTGTTCGTCGCCGTCGCGGTGCACCAGCTCAATCAGCGGGTGCTCGATGAATCCCTGCGCGCAGAACTGGAAGACTACATGGCCCGCCGCGCGCGCAATCCGCTGTCGCTGCCGCCCGACAGTGCGCTGGTGCGGGGCTACGTGCTGCCCTCCGGCACCGATCCGCAGGGGTTGCCGCCGGAACTGGCGGAGCGCGGGCCGGGCAATCATGCGCTGGTGATCGACGGCACGCCCTGGCGCATGGCCGTGGCCGACCGGCACGGCAGTCGCTATTACCTGATGTTCAACGAACAGCGGCAGGTGGAACGCGAGCGGCGGTTCGTGCAGGTCCTCGGCGGCGGCGTGTTGCTGATGATCGTGCTGTCGGCGTTCGGCGGCTGGTGGCTGGCCGGACTCGTGACCCGGCCGGTGACGGAACTGGCGCGGCGCGTACACCGCTCGTCGCCGGACGATCCCGCGCTCAGGCTTTCGGAGGGTTTCGAGACCGACGAGGTCGGTGATCTGGCGCGGGTGTTCGAACGCTATCTCGACCGTTTGATGGGTTTCATCCAGCGCGAGCGCGATTTCACCGCCGACGTCAGCCACGAATTGCGCACGCCGCTGGCGGTGATCCAGGGCGCGGTCGAGGTGCTGGAAGCCGATGAATCGCTCACCGATCCGCAGCGCGAGCGGCTGGCGCGCATCCGGCGCGCCGTGCATGAGGCCACCGAGACGGCCCAGGCGCTGTTGACGCTGGCGCGCGAGGAGGCCGGCGACGAAGCGGTGACCGAATGTCCGGTGCTGGACGTCGTGCGTGAAGTGGTGGAGAAGAACCGGCCGCTGCTACGCCACAAACCGGTGGAGATCGAACTGCATGCCGACGGCGAGCCGATGGTGGTCGGGCATCCGGTACTGCTGCGCATCGTCGTCGGCAATCTGGTGCGCAACGCCTTCGCCTTCACCCAGTCGGGACGGGTGGTGATCGACGTCGCCGCGGACCGCCTGACGGTCCGCGACACCGGCAGCGGCATCCGGGGCGGTGACGTCGGACGCTTGTTCGAGCGCTACTACAAGGGCAGCGACAGTTCCGGCAGCGGCATCGGCCTGTCACTGGTCCGGCGCATCTGCGAACACTACGGCTGGCTCGTGGCTATCGAGGGCGAGGAGGGTACCGGCACGACCGTGACCCTGCTGTTCGACGCGTCGTCTGCCGATGTCTGAGCACCCGGCATGCCGGCGCATTCGAGGAAGATGCGGGCGCGGCAGTCGCGGCATATGTCGCCGTTCAGCCGCGGCACGATGCTGCGCATGGCGACCGACTTCGAGCGGAAAATGTTCTCCTCGCCGATGGCCTCGATCAGGCCGCTCTTGCCGAGCATTTCGCACACCTGGCGCTTGACGCCGCAGAGGTAGAGTCCACCCCCCATCGCGCGCCGTCTTTCCGCCTCCTGCGCCAGCATCTGCGCGCCGGCCATGTCGACGAAGTTGATGCCTGCGGCGAGCAGCAGGACGTGCTTGCAGCGCGGTTCCTGCTCGTCGACGTCGTACAGCACGCCCTGTACGTGATTCACTGCGCCGAAGAAGATCGAGCCGTGGACCGTGATCAGCTTGAGCTGCGGACATTCCGGCATCTGATGGCGCGCGGCCACCGGCTTGCGCCGGTCGGCCGTGGGATCGGGCACGACGGCCTCCATCTCGGGCCGCGAGGTACGGTTCAGATAGAGCATGAGCGACAGGATCACGCCCAGATAGATCGCGAATTCGAGTTCGACGAACAGCGTGGCGAGCAGCGTGGTCAGCAGCACGGCGGATTCCGCGCGACTGGTGTGCAGGATCTCCCTGATGTGGTGGAAGTCGATCAACCCCCAGGCCACCAGAAACAGGATGCCGGCCATCGCCGCGATCGGCAGGTAGGCCGCAAGCGGCGCCACCAGCAGCAGGATCAGCACCAGGGCCACGGCGGCGAACACCGATGCGAGCGGCGTCCGGGCGCCGGCGGCGTAGTTCAGGCCACTGCGGTTGAACGATCCACTGGACGGATAGCTGGCGAAGAAGGAACCGATCAGGTTGGACAGACCCTGGCCGACGAATTCCTGATTGCCGTCGATGCGCTGGCCGGACTTGATGGCGATGGCGCGCGAGATGGACACCGCCTCGGTGAGCGCCAGCATGGTGATGGCGAGTGCGCTCGGCGCGAGTTTGCCGAGCGACTCGCCCGACAGGTCGGGCATGCTCAGCGGCGGCAACTGCGCCGGCAGTGCGCCGACGGACGTGATGCCGGTGACGGCCTCGCCGTACATGCCGTTGAGCACGACGGCGAGCAGGCTGCCGGCGACCATTGCTGCGATCATGTACGGAAAGCGCGGCAGAAATTTGCGCGTCAGGATGCCGGACGCCAGCGTGAACAGGCCGACTGCCGTGATGTAGGGATTGACGTCGCCGACGTGCAACACGGCATGGCGGATGATTTCGTGAAAATGCGCGCCGCGCGGGATGGCGAGGCCGAAGAAATTCTTGATCTGGCTGGCCGCGATCAGCACGGCGGCACCGGCGGTGAAACCGATCACCACCGAGTGCGAAATGAAGTTGACCAGCGTGCCCATGCGCGCCAGTCCCATGACGAGCTGGAACGCGCCGGTGAGGAACGCGAGCGTCAGCGCGTACTGCACGTACTGGCCGGTGCCGGGCTCGGCCAGCGGACTCAGGGCCGAGAACACGACGATCGAGATCGCCGTCGTCGGCCCCGAGACCAGATGCCAACTGGAACCGAACAGGGCCGCGATCACCGCCGGCACCATCGCCGCATACAGGCCGTATTCGGGCGGCAGGCCGGCGATGACCGCGAAGGCCACGCCCTGCGGCAGCACGATGATGGCGCCCGTCAGACCCGCCATTGCATCGTCGCGCAGCGCGCCGCGATCGACCATCGGCCACCACTTGAGAAACGGCAGCAGGCGATAGAGCCACAGCGGGCAGGCGGCATTGGTCCGGGTCAGACTCGCGTTGCTCATGGATCAGAATTCCACGCTGTAACGGCTGCGGGTGGCAGCGATGAACGGACTCAGATACCCGGTCGCGCGTTGCAGCAGGGAACAGCGGGTATCGACGACTTCATATTGGAACGGCAGTGGCGGGTGCCGGTGTGCCGGCGCCAACAGGCCGAAGCTGGCATGCGAGCCTGCGAACAGAAGATCGGCACGCCAGCACTGGGCGATCCCGATCAGGGTTGCACGTGCCGGACCGATGCCGACCAGGACCTCGACGTCGAGGCCGTCCAGCACCTCGGCGGCCATGCGTTCGAGCTGCGAATACACCTGTACCGCGGTCTGCCGGCGCAGTTCGTCGGGCGACAGGAAGGGGTAGTGGTCGACCTCGAAACCGGGCTGGTAGTCGATCACCGCGGCGACCGCCAGTCGTGGCGGCGTGCCGTGGTTCGCGCGTTGCAGCCGGTGCCGTGCACGGTCGAGCACGACGCGCGATCGCGACCGGATGTCGATGGCGCAGAGGATGCGGCGAGGGATCGGATTGGCGGATGACGGGGTGCTCACGGCCGGCCATGCTAGGCCGTGGCGCGTCAACGCAACGTCAAATCAAGGTCAAGGAAGCGTCAAGATCGTGAGCGGTGGCCGACTGCGGCGACGTCAGGTCGGGGATGACGTCGCACCCGGTTTCCATTCGATGACGTCGAGATCGGGGTCGACCCGCCACGGACCCGGCAGACCCGGCAGTTGGCACAGATCGTCCAGCAGTTCGCGGTACAGCGCGCGCGGAATGAGTTCGGCGCCCAGGTGCAGCATGTGCGGCGTCGACGTCTGGCTGTCGATGAGCGGAAAGCCCCAGTGCGCGAGATGGCAGGCCAGCGTGACGAGCGCGATCTTGGAGGCGTCGGGTGCGCGCGTGAACATGGATTCGCCGCAGAACAGGCGCCCGACCGCGACGCCGTACAGCCCGCCCACCAGATGATCGTCCTCCCATACCTCGACCGAATGCGCGTGGCCCTGTTCGAACAACTGCGTGT
>JAQVJI010000001.1 GCA_028695255.1 Chromatiales bacterium
GCGACAACGTGAAGATGACGGTGTCGCTGATCAACCCGATCGCGATGGAGGAAGGACTGCGTTTTGCGATTCGCGAAGGCGGTCGTACCGTTGGCGCCGGTGTCGTCGCCAAGATCATCGAGTAACGGGACATGGCAAAACAGAGAATTCGTATCCGGCTGAAGGCATTCGATCATCGCTTGATCGATCGTTCCGCGAGTGAGATCGTCGAGACCGCGAAGCGAACGGGTGCGCGCGTCAAGGGCCCCATTCCTTTGCCGACCAAGAATGAGCGCTTCACGATCCTGGTCTCTCCGCACGTCAACAAGGATGCGCGCGATCAGTACGAGATCAGAACTCACAAGCGTTTGATGGATATCCTTGATCCAACCGACAAGACCGTCGACGCGCTGATGAAGCTCGATCTGGCGGCCGGTGTGGATGTGCAAATAAAGCTTAACTAACGGCAATATTTTTGCCATAATTAGCGGCTCCCTGCGGCCCGGTCGGGAAATCCCGGTCGGGCCGCAGGTTTCGGAACAACGAATTTGTATCCGGCCGAAAGGTCGGGGTTGCTTAAAGGCGAGGTGGCGAGACATGGCAATCGGACTGGTCGGACGCAAGCTCGGCATGACCCGAGTCTTCACGGACGATGGTGCATCGCTGCCGGTGACCGTGATCGAGGTTCAGCCGAACCGCGTGACGCAGCTCAAGGGCATGGATGTCGATGGTTATCGCGCCATTCAGGTGGCGATGGGCGAGGTCAAGGCGTCGCGAGTGTCGAAGCCTGAAGCGGGTGTTTTCGCCAAGGCGGGTGTTGCGGCGGGGCGGGGTCTGCGGGAGTTCCGGCTGGAGGGTGAGGAGGGTGCCGAGATTCAGGTTGGGTCCGAGTTGAGGGTCGATCTGTTCAGTCCCGGCCAGAAAGTCGACGTGACCGGCGTCAGCAAGGGTAAGGGTTTCGCTGGCGTCATCAAGCGCCATCATTTCAGTATGCAGGACGCTACGCACGGTAATTCTCGGTCCCATCGGGCGCCTGGCTCGATTGGTCAGCGGCAGGATCCGGGTCGTGTGTTCAAGGGCAAGAAAATGGCGGGTCATCTCGGTGCCAAACAGCGCAGTGCGCAGAATCTCGAAGTGGTTCGGGTTGATGCGGATCGCAATCTGCTGCTGATCAAGGGCGCGGTTCCTGGCTGGAAGGGTGGCGAAGTCGTGGTCCGTCCGGCCGTCAAGGTGAAGGGTTGAAGGCGATGAGGCTTCAGGTTTTGGGTAGCGATGCGAGCGTTGAGGTTGCGGATTCCGCCTTCGCTCGCGAATTCAACGAGACGCTTGTGCATCAGGCGGTCACGGCATATATGGCTGGCGGTCGTGCCGGTACGAAGGCGCAGAAGACTCGTGCCGAGGTGCGTGGTGGTGGCGCCAAGCCATGGAAGCAAAAGGGTGCCGGCCGCGCGCGCGCGGGCACCATTCGTAGTCCGCTGTGGCGCGGGGGTGGCAGGGCTTTTGCGGCGCGTCCGCGCGACTACGGGCAGAAGCTGAACAAGAAGATGTATCGCGCCGCGATGGCGTCGATTTTTTCTGAGCTCGCCCGTCAGGATCGTCTGGTTCTGGTTGAGTCTCTGGTGGTCGATTCCCCCAAGACGCGTGGTCTTCTGGAGCGCTTGGGTGGTCTTGGTGTGGGTGAGAATGTTCTTGTCGTGACGGAGCTTGCCGACGTGAATCTCTACTTGGCGGCTCGCAATCTGCCCTATGTCGAGGTGAGCGAGGTGAGCGGTCTCGATCCGGTCAGCCTGGTGCGCTTTGAGAGGGTGTTGATTACCGTGCCCGCGCTCAAGCGGGTAGAGGAGTGGTTGGCATGAATCAGGAGCGCTTGATGCAGGTTCTGGTGTCGCCGCACGTATCCGAGAAGGCAACGATGCTGGGCGACAGCAATAACGAGCAGGTGTTCAAGGTTCTTCGTGACGCCACGAAGGACGAGATCAAGAAGGCCGTCGAGGTGCTCTTCGAGGTCAAGGTTGCGGCGGTCCGTGTGGCCAACATGAAGGGCAAGAGCAAGCGTTTCGGTGCCTTTACCGGTCGGCGTGACGGCTGGAAGAAGGCCTATGTGAGGCTTGCGCCGGGAAGCGAGATCAATCTCGGTGGCGCCCAGTAAGAGCTAGGGGTGAATAAAGATGGCAATCGTTAAAGCCAAGCCAACCTCTGCCGGGCGGCGCTTTGTGGTGCGGTCGGTCGATCCGACCTTGCACAAAGGCGAGCCTTGGGCGGGACTGGTCGAAAAGAAGGTCCGTAGCGGCGGTCGCAACAATACCGGTCGCATTACGACCCGTCACGTCGGTGGTGGCCACAAGCAGCGCTACCGCGTCATCGATTTTCGTCGCGACAAGGACGGGATTCCGGCGCGAGTCGAGCGTCTGGAGTACGACCCGAATCGTAGCGCCAATATCGCGCTGGTTTTGTACGCCGACGGTGAACGGCGCTACATCATCGCGCCGCGCGGTCTGGCGGCCGGCGATGAGTTGCTGTCCGGAAGTCATGCGCCCATCAAGCCTGGTAACGCGTTGCCGGTTCGCAACATCCCGGTCGGCACGACGATTCACTGCATTGAGCTGAAGCCCGGAAAGGGTGCCCAGCTCGCCCGCAGTGCCGGTGCTGGCGTGCAGTTGGTGGCGCGCGAGGGTGCGCATGCGACGCTGCGTCTGCGTTCCGGAGAGATGCGCAAGGTGTCGGTTGACTGTCGAGCAACGGTCGGCGAAGTGGGTAATCAGGAACACGGTCTGCGTAAGTTTGGCAAGGCCGGCGCGAAGCGCTGGATCGGTATTCGCCCGACGGTGCGCGGCACGGCGATGAACCCCGTTGACCATCCGCACGGCGGTGGTGAGGGTCGCAACTTCGGCAAGCATCCCGTCACACCCTGGGGTGTGCCGACCAAGGGTTACAAGACCCGTAAGAACAAGCGCACGGACAATATGATCGTCCGCCGCCGCAACAAGAAGTAACGAGGAGATAGTCTCGTGGCACGTTCGCTCAAGAAGGGGCCGTTCGTCGATCATCATCTTCTCAAGAAGATCGACGCGGCTATCGCGGCCAATGACAGGCGGCCGATCAAGACGTGGTCGCGCCGGTCGATGGTGCTTCCCCAGATGGTGGGTTTCACGGTCGCGGTGCACAACGGGCGCCAACATGTGCCCGTGCTGATCAATGAAAACATGGTTGGCCATAAACTCGGCGAGTTTGCCGCGACCCGTACGTATAAGGGTCACGTGGCGAACAAGAAATCCAAGTAACCGGGAACGCGATTCATGGAAACATCTGCTCGATTGATGCGCGCGCGAATATCGCCGCAAAAGTGCCGGCTGGTCGCGGATCAGGTTCGGGGTCTGCCCGTCGACCGCGCCCTGAATCTGCTGGCGTTCAGCCCCAAAAAGGCGGCCGGGATCGTCAAGAAGGTTCTGGAGTCGGCCATCGCAAATGCCGAACACAACGACGGTGCTGATGTCGACGAGTTGAAGGTCAGCAAGATCTGTGTAGATCAGGGCCCCGTATACAAGCGTATTCATGCCCGGGCGAAGGGTCGTGCGAATCGGATCGTCAAGCGGACGAGCCATATCACCGTCATGGTGAGTGACAGGTAAACGAGAGGTCTCAGATGGGTCAGAAAGTACATCCGATCGGCTTTCGTCTGGGGGTTTCCACCGACTGGACCTCCACGTGGTATGCCGAGCGCGGTAATTATGCCGAGTTCCTGAACAAGGACCTTGAGATTCGCGAGTATCTGAAGAAGCGTCTGGCGCAAGCGTCCGTCAGCCGGATTCAGATCGAGCGTCCCGCTCGGGCGGCTGCGATCACCATTCATACGGCCCGTCCCGGCATCGTGATTGGTAAGAAGGGTGAGGATATCGAGGCTCTTCGCAGGGACGTGGCGTCCCGGCTCGGTCTGGACGTCAACAGCGTCAAGATCAACATTGAAGAGATTCGCAAACCTGAGATGGATGCACAGCTCGTTGCTGAAGGTGTGGCGCAGCAGCTTGAGCGTCGCATTATGTTTCGTCGTGCGATGAAGCGTGCTGTAGGCAACGCCTTGCGATTGGGTGCGCTGGGTGTGAAGGTCAATGTTGCTGGGCGTTTGAACGGCGCCGAGATCGCGCGTACCGAGTGGTATCGCGAAGGTCGGGTTCCGCTCCATACGTTGCGTGCCGATATCGATTACGGATTTGCCCAGGCGTACACGACCTATGGCGTGATCGGCGTGAAAGTCTGGATCTTCAAGGGCGAGGTTTACGATCTCGAACATCAGGCCGAGTCCGCCCATGAGGGCCGGGCCTCCGCCAACTGAGGAGATGCGAGATGCTTCAGCCTAAGAGGACAAAATTCAGAAAGCAGTTCAAGGGTAAGAACCGCGGGCTTGCGACGTCTGGCGCCAAGGTCAGTTTTGGTGAATTTGCACTGCGTGCGGTCGATCGAGGTCGTTTGACTGCCCGCCAGATCGAGGCGGCCCGCCGTGCGATGACGCGTCATATCAAGCGCGGCGGCAAGATCTGGATTCGTGTGTTCCCGGACGTTCCGGTGACCAAGAAGCCGTTGGAAGTTCGTATGGGCAGCGGCAAGGGTAACGTCGAGTACTGGGTGTGCAAGGTTCAGCCTGGCAAGGTGCTCTATGAAATGGAGGGTGTCAGTGAGGAAATTGCGCGCGAGGCGTTCAAGCTCGCGGCTGCCAAACTGCCCATCAAAACCGTATTTGTGAGCCGGCAGGTGATGTGATGAACGCTAAAGAGCTGCGTCAGAAGAGTGTCGAGGATCTGAAGAAGGAACTGCTGGATATCCGTCGTGAGCAGTTCTCGATGCGTATGCAGAGGGGGGTCGGACAGGCGCCCAGGCCGCATCAATTCGGCAATGCGCGCAAGACGATTGCGCGCATCAAGACCATCCTCAACGAGCGTTCGGCGGCGGGTGAGTAAGACCATGAGTGTGGAAAACAAGATCGAGCGGACCATCATTGGTCGAGTAGTCAGCGACAAGATGGATAAGACCCGTACCGTGCTTATCGAGCGCAAGGTGCGGCACCCGTTGTATGGAAAGTACATTCGCCGTTCCACCAAGTTGCACGTGCACGACGAAAACAACGAGACCCGCGAAGGGGATACCGTGATGGTCAAGGAATGCCGTCCGTTGTCAAAGACCAAGACGTGGATGCTGGTAAAAGTGGTTGAGCGCGGCGCGAGCTGATCCGCTTCCCACAGGTTAGAACGAGACACGGAAACAAGCCATGATTCAGATGCAGACCATTCTCGATGCGGCGGACAACAGCGGTGCGCGCAAGATCCAGTGCATCAAGGTGTTGGGCGGCTCCCATCGCCGTTACGCCGGCGTCGGCGACATCATCAAGGTGAGCGTCAAAGAGGCGATTCCGCGTGGCAAGGTGAAGAAGGGTGAGGTCTACAACGCGGTGGTCGTTCGGACCGCGAAGGGCGTGCGGAGAGCCGATGGTTCTGTCGTTCGCTTCGATCGTAATGCGGCGGTATTGTTGAACAATCAGTTGCAACCGATCGGGACCCGTATCTTCGGTCCGGTGACCCGTGAGCTCAGAGGCGAGAGATTCATGAAGATCATCTCGCTGGCTCCTGAAGTGCTGTGAGTATCGAGGTGAGTTGAAGATGCAACGGATCAAGAAGGGTGACGACGTGATCGTCATCGCCGGAAAAGACAAGGGCCGCCGCGGTAGCGTGGTGAGGGTGATGGCGGGAAACAAGTTCGTCGTTTCCAATGTCAACGTCGTCAAGAAGCACCAGAAGCCCAATCCGCAGGCGGGTGTCGCGGGCGGCATTATCGACAAGGAGATGCCAATCGACGGTTCGAACATCATGTTGTTCAACGTCGCGACGGGGAAGGGTGACCGGGTTGGTATCCGGACGCTGGAGGACGGCCGCAAGGTTCGTTATTTCAAGTCGAACAACGAAGTTGTCGACGCTTAAGGTGGCATTCATGGCAAGGCTCAGTGACTACTATCGCGACACAGTGGTGAAGCAGCTCATGGAGCGCTTCGGCTACCAAAGCGTGATGCAGGTTCCGCGGGTTACCAAGATCACGCTCAACATGGGCGTGGGCGAGGCGGTTGGCGACAAAAAGGTGATCGAGAACGCCGTGGGTGACATGGCTGCGGTCGCCGGCCAGAAGCCGGTTGTAACCTTGGCGCGGAAATCGATCGCGGGTTTCAAGATTCGTGATGACTACCCGATCGGCTGCAAGGTGACGTTGCGCAGGCAGCGGATGTACGAGTTTCTGGATCGTCTGGTCAGTATCGCGTTTCCGCGAATTCGTGACTTCCGTGGTTTGAATCCGCGCTCGTTCGACGGTCGCGGCAACTATAGCCTGGGCGTCAAGGAGCAGATCATTTTCCCCGAGATCGATTACGACAAGATCGACGCACTCCGGGGCATGGATATTACGATCACCACGAACGCCAAGACGGATGCGGAAGCCAAGGCGCTGCTCGAGGCTTTCAACTTTCCGTTCAGGCAGTAACCGGAACAGCATACTGGGGTACTAGGGTAACTGTATGGCAAAGACTTCGATGATTGAGCGCGAGAAGCGCCGCGCCAAATCGGTCCAAAAGCATTCGACCAAGCGTGAGGCGCTCAAGAAATTGATCGTCGACGAGACGGTATCGTTCGAGCAGCGGATGGAGGCCGTCGTCAAGCTGCAAAAGTTGCCCAGGGATTCCAGTGTCATCCGGCAGCGTAACCGCTGCAAGATTACCGGGCGTACCCATGGTTATTACCGGAAGTTTGGACTGTGCCGCAACAAGTTGCGGGAAGCCGCGATGCGTGGCGATGTGCCTGGTCTCGTGAAGGCCAGTTGGTAACGAGGACTCACGCTATGAGCATGACTGATCCCATCGCGGACATGTTGACCCGGATTCGTAACGCCCAAGGCGCACGAAAGGCCGACGTTTCGATGCCGTCTTCGAAGCTGAAAGAAGCGGTTTGTGCAGTACTTAAAGATGAAGGCTACGTGGCGGATTACCACGTGCAGAGTGAGAGTGGCAAGCCAGTACTCACCGTGGCATTGAAATATTTCGAGGGCAAGCCGGTCATCGAGCAGCTGCGTCGGGTCAGTCGACCTGGTCTGCGTATCTATCGCGGACAGGACGAACTGCCGAAGGTGTTGGGCGGCCTGGGTGTTGCGATCGTGTCGACATCGAAGGGTGTGATGAGCGATCGGGCAGCGCGCGCTTCCGGTCAGGGCGGCGAAGTCCTCTGTGTGGTTGCGTAAGGGGTTGTCGGCATGTCGAGAGTAGCCAAAAAACCGATTGAATTGCCCAAGGGCGTGGATGTCCAGATCGCCGGTGGCCTGATTAGCGTCAAGGGCCCCAAGGGCTCGATGCAACGCGACATTCACCGTGACGTTGCGGTGTCTCAGGATGGGGCAACCCTGGTGGTTTCTCCGGCCGAAGGTGTCGGCGAGTCTGCTTGGTGCATCGCGGGTACGACGCGTGCGCTGGTGAACAACATGGTGGTTGGTGTGACCAGCGGCTTCGAGCGCAAACTCGAGCTGGTTGGCGTCGGCTACCGTGCTCAAGCGCAGGGTGCAAAGCTCAATCTCAGCCTCGGATTTTCACATCCGATCGAGTATGCCGTGCCGGCCGGCATCACCATCGAGACGCCGAGTCAGACCGAGATTCTGGTCAAGGGTGTCGATAAGCAGGTCGTCGGTCAGGTGGCGTCAGAGATTCGTGCTTTCAGGCCGCCCGAGCCCTATAAGGGCAAGGGCGTCAAATATGCGAATGAGCAGATCATTCGCAAGGAAGCCAAGAAGAAGTAAGGTGAGCGAGATGGACAAGAAGAGTGCAAGACTTCGGCGCGCTGCGCGCGGGCGCTTCCGCATTCGGGAGCAGGGCCAGTTCCGTCTGTGTGTGTATCGCACGCCGCGGCACATTTATGCGCAGATCATCGCTCCTAACGGGGCGGAGGTCGTTGCGGCTGCATCGACCGTCGAGGCGGACCTCAGGTCTTCGGTGAAGTACACCGGAAACGTGGATGCCGCTGGCGCAGTTGGCAGCTTGATCGCGGAACGCGCGGCTGCGAAAGGCGTGAAGAAGGTTGCGTTCGATCGCTCGGGTTTTCGCTATCACGGACGCGTGAAAGCCCTCGCGGATGCGGCTCGTGCCGGCGGTCTGGAATTCTAATTTAAGGGTGAACCATGGCGAACGTGGACTTTTCGGACAATAACGACGGCCTTCAGGAAAAGCTGATCACCGTCAACCGAGTTGCCAAGGTGGTGAAGGGTGGCCGCATTTTCCGTTTCGCCGCGCTGACGGTGGTCGGCGACGGCAACGGCAAGGTCGGTTTCGGGTACGGCAAGGCGCGTGAAGTGCCGCAGGCCATTCAGAAGGCCATGGAGGCCGCGCGCAGGAACCTGCGCACGGTGGCTCTGAAAGAGGGAACGTTGCAGTATCCGACCAAGGCTTCTCATGGCGCGGCAAAGGTTTTCATGCAGCCGGCATCGGATGGTACCGGTGTGATCGCCGGTGGCGCGATGCGCGCCGTCCTTGAAGTGGCGGGTGTAAAGAACGTGCTTGCGAAGTGCATTGGTTCGCGCAACCCGATCAACGTGGTGCGCGCGACCATCAACGGTCTGTCCGCGATCCACGATCCGGTTAGGATCGCCGCCAAGCGCGGCAAGAAACTTGAAGATATTCTGGGTTGAAGCCATGGCGACCGCGAAACAGTTGAAAGTGACGCTCGTGAAGAGCCTGAATGGACGTGTCAAGCAGCACATCGCTTGCGTCAGGGGGCTGGGTATCCGGCGCATCAATCAGTCGGTGAGCGTGGTGGATACGCCGGAGAACCGGGGCATGATCAACAGGGTCTCCTACCTCCTGAAGGTCGAAGAGGAGTAATCAGATGCGACTCAATACATTGAAACCCGCGCCGGGAAGTCGTCCGGCCGGCAAGCGGCTCGGGCGGGGTATCGGTTCGGGTCTCGGCAAGACCGGTGGTCGCGGTCATAAGGGCCAAACCTCGCGCGCTGGTGGTTACCACAAGGTCGGCTTCGAGGGTGGCCAGATGCCCATTCAGAGGCGTCTGCCCAAGGTGGGATTCCGCTCCCGCATCGCGCGTGAATCGGCTGAGGTTCGGCTGCACGAGCTGGCGCTGATCGAGGGCGTCGTGGATCTGGAAGCGCTGAAGGCGGCGGGTGTCATCGCCCAGACCGTAAAGAAGGCCAAGGTTATCGCTTCCGGGGAGATTGCCAAGGCGGTCACCGTGAAGGGTGTGGCGGTTACCAAGGGCGCGCGGGAAGCCATTGTCGCCGCTGGCGGCAAGATCGAGGAATAAGTGGCAGCCACGGGTGTTTCCCTGCCCGGTGGGCTGGGGGGGTTGGGTAAGGTCACAGAACTGCGCCAGCGGCTGGTGTTCCTGCTGCTGGCGCTGATCGTTTATCGCATCGGTACGTTCGTGCCGGTTCCGGGCATCAATCCGGTGGCGATGATGCAGTTCTTCGACCAGCAGAGCGGCACCATCCTGGACATGTTCAACATGTTTTCGGGGGGCGCGTTGGAACGCCTGTCGATTTTCGCGCTGGGCGTGATGCCTTATATCTCGGCGTCGATCATCATGCAGTTGTTGACAGCGGTCGTTCCATCGCTGGAACAACTCAAGAAGGAAGGTGAGGCGGGCCGTAGAAAGATCACGCAATACACCCGCTATGGTACGTTGGTGTTGGCGCTGTTCCAGAGTGTAGGCATCGGTATCGCGCTTAACGGGCAGCAGATTGCTGGTGGTATGACGGTTGCGGTGGCACCGGGAACGGGTTTTATTTTTACGACCGTGGTGACGTTGGTCACAGGAACGATGTTTCTGATGTGGCTCGGTGAACAGATCACGGAGCGGGGTATCGGAAACGGGATTTCGATCATTATTTTCGCGGGTATCGTGGCGGGTCTGCCAAGTGCCGTTGGCGGCACACTGGAATTGGCAAGCACGGGTGAGTTGTCGCCGGGCCTGGTGATTTTGCTGTTGGCACTGGCGTTGTTGGTAACTGCGTTCGTGGTGTTCGTGGAACGCGGCCAACGGCGGATTACGGTGAATTACGCGAAGCGCCAGGTTGGGCGCAAGGTATATGGTGGCCAGACGAGCCATCTTCCGCTAAAACTCAACATGGCCGGGGTCATCCCACCGATTTTTGCGTCCAGCATCATCCTGTTTCCGGCGACGCTGGGTCAGTGGTTTGGTCGCACGGAAGGCATGGGCTGGTTGCGCGAGATTTCGACGACGCTTGCCCCTGGTCAGCCGCTTTATGTCTTGCTGTATGCGGCCGCGATCGTGTTCTTCTGCTTTTTTTATACCGCGCTGGTGTTCAATTCGCGGGAGACGGCAGAGAACCTCAAAAAGTCGGGCGCCTTCATTCCGGGGGTTCGGCCGGGACAGCAGACGGAACGTTATATTGACGGCGTGATGACGCGGTTGACTGCTGTTGGTGCCATTTACATCACTACGGTTTGCCTGCTGCCCGAGTTCCTCATCCTGTACTGGAACGTGCCGTTTTATTTTGGCGGCACTTCGTTGCTGATCATTGTCGTTGTGGTCATGGACTTCATGGCTCAGGTGCAGGCGCATTTGATGTCCCATCAGTACGAGGGGCTGATGCGCAAGGCGAATCTGAAGGGTTACGGTAAATCCGGGCTGATGCGCTGAGCATCCCCGCATCGGTAGAGGGCAGGAAATACAATGAAGGTTCGAGCGTCCGTGAAGCGGCTGTGCCGCAATTGCAAGATTATCCGCCGTAACGGTGTGGTGCGCGTCATTTGCAAGGATCCGCGCCATAAGCAGCGGCAGGGCTGAAGATGTTGAAACTGGCCGGTGGCTCGGGTAGACTACCCCGCTTTTCCGCCGGTGTTTGGTTGATTTTGGGGCTGGCCTTCGGGCTGGCTTCTCTGGAGATTGCTTGAATGGCTCGTGTTGCAGGCGTCAATATTCCTGATCACAAACATGCAGTGATCGCCCTGACGGCGATCTACGGCATAGGGCGCACCCGTGCACGCAAGATTTGCGATGCGATCGGCGTGCCGCCGGAGATGAAAGTCAAGGACCTGACCGACGACCAGGTCGAGAAGCTTCGTGGTGAGGTGGCCCGCTATTCCGTCGAGGGCGACCTGCGGCGTGAGGTGTCCATGAGCATCAAGCGTCTCATGGATCTCGGCTGCTATCGTGGGCTGCGCCATCGTCGCGGCCTCCCGTTGCGCGGTCAGCGTACCCGTACCAATGCACGCACGCGCAAAGGTCCGCGCCGACCGATTCGCAAGTAATCCAACGATCGAGTTTTGATATCAGGAAGACCGTATGGCCCAGGCTCCCACGCGCAGTACCCGTAAGAAGATCAAGAAGACCGTCAGTGACGGTGTGGCTCATATCCACGCATCGTTCAACAATACGATCGTCACGATCACCGATCGACAGGGCAACACCTTGTCCTGGGCGACGGCCGGCGGCTCCGGCTTTCGTGGTTCGCGCAAGAGTACGCCGTTCGCTGCGCAGGTTGCCGCCGAAAAGGCCGGCACGGTCGCGCAGGAATACGGTGTGAAGACGCTGGAGGTTCTGGTCAAGGGACCGGGGCCCGGACGTGAGTCGGCCGTGCGCGCGCTCAATAACGTCGGCTTCAAGATCACCAATATCAGTGACGTGACGCCCATTCCCCATAATGGCTGCCGTCCGCCCAAGAAGCGTCGCGTGTAAGAGCGGAGAATTCAGATGGCAAGATATATCGGCCCGAAGTGCAAATTGAGCCGTCGCGAAGGCACGGATCTGTTCCTCAAGAGCCGCGCGCGTTCGCTTGAGACCAAGTGCAAGCTGGACAAGCCGCCAGGTCAACACGGTGATCGTCGCTCCCGTCTGTCGGACTACGGCACACAGCTGCGTGAGAAGCAGAAGCTGCGTCGTATCTACGGTGTGCTGGAACGTCAGTTCCGCAACTATTACAAAGAGGCGTCGAGGCTCAAGGGGTCGACCGGCGAAAATCTGCTCAAGCTGCTCGAGAGTCGACTCGATAACGTGGTTTACCGTATGGGTTTTGGCGCCACTCGCGCCGAAGCACGCCAGCTGGTCAGCCACAAGGCGATTCTCGTGAATGGGCGGGCGGTGAATATTCCGTCCTATCAGGTCAGCCCGTCGGACGTCATTTCCGTGCGCGAGAAGGCCCGCAAGCAGGTTCGCATCCAGGATGCGCTGACCATTGCCGAGCAGTTCGGTTACCCCGCCTGGATCGAAGTCGATTCGAAGAAGATGGAGGGCGTGTTCAAGAACGTGCCCGAGCGCAGTGACTTGCCGGCAGAGATCAACGAATCGCTGGTGGTCGAGCTCTACTCCAAGTAATTCCCTGAGAGGTCATTGATGACGATCAAAGTCGGCGATCTCCTGAAGCCGCGACATATCGATGTCGCTAGCCTCGGGCCCAATCACGCCCGTGTGGTCCTGGAACCGCTGGAGCGTGGGTTCGGCCACACGCTGGGCAATGCTCTGCGGCGTATCCTTCTGTCGTCGATCCCCGGAGCGGCCGCGATCGAGGCGGAAATCGAAGGCGTGCTGCACGAGTACACGACCCTGGAGGGTGTGCAGGAGGACGTCGTTGACATCCTGCTCAACCTCAAGGGCATCGCGGTGCGCATGCACGGTCGTGAAGAAGCGTCGCTGTCGCTGCGCAAGAAGGGTCCAGGCGTTGTGACGGCCGGCGATATCGCGCTCGACCACGATGTCGAGATCGTCAATCCGGACCACGTCATCGCGACGCTCACCAAGGCCGGCGAACTGAACATGACGCTCAAGCTGGCGCGTGGCCGCGGCTATCAGCCGGTAACGGTGCGGCGTGGGCCGGAATCCGAGGATCGCCCGATCGGTCGTCTGCTGCTCGATGCGAGCTTCAGCCCGATCCGTCGCGTCTCGTACAGCGTCGAGAGTGCGCGCGTCGAACAGCGTACCGACTTGGATCGTCTGATTATCGAGATCGAGACCAACGGTACGGTGGAACCGGAAGACGCCATTCGGCAGTCGGCGAAGATTCTGCAGAGCCAACTCGCGGCGTTCGTCGAACTACAGGGTGACGAGCAGGTTGCGCCTGAGGTCAAACAGGTCGACATCGATCCGATCCTGTTGCGTCCGGTGGACGATCTGGAGCTGACGGTCCGTTCGGCCAACTGCCTCAAGGCCGAGAATATTTACTATATCGGCGATCTGATCCAGCGCACCGAAGTGGAGCTGATGAAGACCCCGAATCTGGGCAAGAAGTCTCTTACCGAGATCAAGGACGTGCTGGCAACGCACGGCCTGTCGTTGGGTATGCGCCTCGAAAACTGGCCGCCGCCGGGACTCAAGGAGCGCGACAAGGCCAAGACGGGCACCTGAAACTCCGACGATCACGGCTTTTTTGAAGGAAGACAACCATGCGTCATCGCAATTCCGGCCGCCAGCTGAGCCGAAACAGCTCGCATCGCAAGGCCACCTTGCAGAGCCTCGCCGTGTCGCTGCTGCGTCACGAGGCCATCAAGACTACCCTGCCCAAGGCGAAGGAGCTGCGGCGCGTCGCCGAACCGCTCATTACCTTGGCCAAGGAGGACAGCGTCCACAAGCGTCGTCTCGCCTTCTCGCGCCTGCGCGACAAGGAGATCGTCGGCAAGCTGTTCAGTGAGCTCGGTCCGCGCTACAAGGCGCGCCCCGGCGGCTATCTGCGCATCCTCAAGTGCGGCTTCCGCGCGGGCGACAATGCACCGATGGCCTTCGTCGAACTGGTCGATCGTCCGAGCGACGACGGTGACTCGCCGACGGGCGCGGAGTCTGCGGCCTGACAGGGTGTGGGCTGACAATCAGATGAACGAAAATGGCCGGGTATTCCCGGCCATTTTCGTTTCTGAGGGTTGTATATGATCGTGCTGTACACGGATTTCGGACTGGAGGGCCCTTACATCGGACAAATCCACGCCGTGCTTGCATGGGTGGCTCCCGGCGTTCCGGTGATCAACCTCATGGCCGACGCGCCGGCCTGCGAGCCGCAACTGGCGGGCTATCTGCTGAATGCCCTCGTGGATCGCTTTCCGGCAGGCACCACGTTTCTCTGTGTCGTTGACCCCGGCGTCGGCACCGACCGGGTGCCATTGATGGCGCATGCCGATGACCGCTGGTACGTCGGTCCGGACAACGGACTGCTCAATCCCCTGCTGCTGGCCGCTACCCAGGTCGAGACGTTTCGCATCGACTGGCACCCGCCAGGTTTGTCGGCGAGCTTTCATGGCCGTGACCTGTTTGCGCCGGTGGCGGCTCGGTTGGCGCGTGGCGAGATGCCGGAAGCCAGCCCTTACGATATACCCGGTCTGAGTCGCGCCGCGTGGCCGGAGGATCTGGCGCGAATCATCTACGTGGATCATTTCGGGAACGCGATGACGGGCCTGCGTTGCTGCGCGATGCGGCCGACGTCGAGGTTGCGGATCGCCGGTCGTGAGTTGGCTTGGCGGCGTGTATTCGGCGAGGCGGCGGTCGGCGAGGCATTCTGGTATTGCAATGCCAACGGTCTGGTCGAGATTGCCGTCAACCGGGGTCGCGCCGATCACTGCCTGGGTATCGGGCTGGGCGATCAGTTGGAAGTCGTCGATTGACCTGAGGGCTCGACCAGCAGCGATTCGATCGTCGTCAGCGCGTCCGGCTGTTCCCAGTCGATTGCGCCATGCAGGGCATAGCGCAGACGGCCCCCGCGGTCCACCAGAAAACTGGTCGGATAGACGAATACCCGCCATTCCGCGAGCGCCTTGGTCTGCGTGTCGAGCAGTGCGGGAAAGCGCAGCTTCAGGTTGCGCATGAAAGGGTCGACGGCATCGGCATCCTCGCCGATGTTGACCGCGAGAATGGCGAAACCCCTGTCGGCATAGCGGTCCATCAGGCCTTGCATGGATGGCATTTCATGCACGCATGGCGGGCACCAACTGGCCCAGAAATTCACCAGCACGACTTGGCCGCGGTAGTCCTCCAGGCGGTGTGCTCGCCCTCCGGTGTCATCGAGCGTGAGCGGTGGATGCCTGGGGTTGTCCTGCACCGGCATCAGACGCGGGTCGCGGCGCGTAGTTCGGGTCGGTGCTTCCGATCCGACCATGGGTGCGGCGGCACGTCGCGCGTCCTGCGTCGCCAGCAGACGCAGACCGTTGCGAATGATGTCGGGTAGCTGCTGCGCCAGGGCGTGTTCGCGCTCGAAGGCGTTGATGCGGAAAAAGAAGCGGTCGCGGACCTGCGGCAGTGTCTGTGCGAATACATGGCTGCCGCCGTTGCGCAGCGCGTGGGTGATGTCACCCAGATGCGGGTATCCCGGCGACAGTGCCGGCTGGATCAGGTAAATCGGGATGTTGGTCGAGCGGACGATCGGATGCAGGTCGGCGTTGGTGCCTGGCGTGGGCGCCGACAACAACGGATTCGGGCTGATCAGGACGACGCCACCGATCGAATCTCGGTTGGGTTGGTGCAACTGCCATTCGCGCAGGCCCTTGAGTGTGGGCACGACCGCCCGGTCATGACTCAGCAGATAAACCGTTTTGCCGGCCGATGCTGCGGCATCCAGCAGCGTTGCCAGCGCTGGCGCGGGCAGTGCATCGAGGCTGCCCGGCGTGTTCGGCAGATAGAAGCCGGTGAGAGGGTCGGCGAGCCAAATTTCGATGCCGTTTTCGGCAAGCGCGGCGGCGATGCGTCGATGACCATCGCGCAGGCCGTGCTCGGATGGTAGCCACAACAACAGGCGATCGCCTTGCGCGGCGTAGACTTCGACCGGAATCTCGTTGGCGTCGTCGACGCGGATCAGTCGTTCGGTGCCGGTGACGGGCGGAACCAGCAACGCACAGATGAATAGCAGGAGCGGACTCAGATATCGATGCATGAGCGAATTGCCGTGGAGGACTGTCGTTGAGGGACCTCAGGCATGCCGCGAGGTTCCCTTGTGGGGCATCAGGCCGGTGCGGTGAATAGCCAGAAATAGCCGGCGTTGTAGAACATATGCAGGACGATTGCCGGCAGCAGGTGATCGTAACGCTCGCGGAAATGGCCGAACAGCAGGCTTGGCGCGATCACCGCCAGCGCCCAGTACCACTGATGGTTGATCAGATGGAGCGCGACAAACGCGATGCTGGTGACGACGTTCGCGATCGTCAGGCCGACGAGGCGCCGTCTTCCGAAGCTGCGTTTCAGCAGCGTGCCCTGGATCAGGCCGCGGAATACGATTTCTTCCAGCACTGGATAGATCAGGACTGCCAGCACGAAGGCGAAAGGTACGCGCAATGGCCAGTCGGGCTCGGTCCATGCGGGCTGGATGCCGGCGAGCGCCAACCAGAACAGACAGCCGCCGAGAATGGCGGCGAGGAACTGGGGGTCGTGTATCAGGTCGTCGAGGGGACGCGTCGATGCTGCGTTCATGCGCGATCGGCCCGGTCGGGACGGCGGGTCTTCTCTGCTACAATGCGCCGCATGTCCGGCAATACCATCGGCAAGCTGTTCACGGTCACTTCCTTCGGCGAGAGTCATGGGCCTGCCATCGGCTGCATCGTCGATGGTTGTCCGCCCGGTATGGCGCTGTCGGAGGCGGATATCCAGCAGGATCTGGAGCGCCGCCGTCCCGGCAAGAGCCGCCACACGACGCAGCGGCGTGAGCCCGACGAGGTACAGATCCTGTCCGGCGTGTTCGAAGGCCGTACCACCGGCACGCCGATCGGCCTCATTATTCACAACGTCGATCAGCGCTCCAAGGATTACTCGGACATCGCCGAGCGCTTCCGGCCAGGGCATGCCGACTATACCTATTTTCGCAAGTACGGCTTCCGTGACTATCGTGGCGGCGGACGCAGTTCGGCGCGTGAGACGGCGATGCGCGTCGCTGCCGGCGCCATCGCGAAGAAATGGTTGAGCGAACGCCATGGTGTGCTGATCCGTGGCTATCTCGCCCAGCTCGGCCACATTTCCTGCGATCTCGTCGATTGGGACGAGATCGAAAACAATCCGTTCTTCTGTCCCGATCCCGCCAGGGTGGCCGAACTGGAGACGTACATGGATGCACTGCGCCGTGAGGGCAACTCCGTCGGCGCGCGCATCAACGTCGTCGCCGAGGGCGTGCCGCCCGGATGGGGCGAACCGATCTTCGACCGGCTCGATGCCGACATCGCCCACGCGATGATGGGCATCAACGCCGTCAAGGCGGTGGAGATCGGTGCCGGTTTCGCGTGCGTGGAACAGAAGGGCACCGAGCATCGCGACGAAATCACGCCCGACGGTTTTCTGTCCAATCACGCCGGCGGCGTGCTGGGCGGCATTTCGAGCGGTCAGGACGTCCTGGTCAGCATCGCGCTCAAGCCGACGTCGAGCATTCGAGTGCCGGGCCGCAGCGTGAACACGCGCGGCGAGTCCGTCGAGGTAGTGACCGAGGGACGCCACGATCCCTGTGTCGGCATTCGCGCCACGCCGATCGCCGAGGCGATGCTGGCCATCGTGCTGATGGATCACGCGCTGCGCCATCGGGCACAGAACGCCGACGTGCAGATCGAGGTGCCGGCCATTCCGGGCAAGGCCGGCGGCGTCTGATCGGCCCACATCGTTCGCCTTGCGGGCGTCTGCCGCGCCTGCCGCATAATCGCCGCGCCTGACCACATGCCCACACCTGCCGATCGTCTGTACTGGAAGCTTTCGAGTTTCTACCTGTTCTTTTTCGCCAGCGTCGGCGCCTTCGTGCCCTACTGGGGGCTTTACCTCAAGGAAACAGGTTATTCGCCGGCGCAGATCGGCGAACTGATGGCAGTGGTGATGGCGACCAAGATCGTCGCCCCCAACGTGTGGGGCTGGATCGCCGATCACTTTGGACACCGGACCCTGATCATCCGTCTCGGCGCACTGGCGGCGCTGCTGTGCTTTGCCGGCGTCACGCTGGTCAGCGGCTATTGGTGGCTGGCCGCGGTGCTGGCGACGTTCAGCTTCTTCTGGCATGCGGTGCTGCCGCAGTTCGAGGCCGTCACCATGACCCACCTGGGCGACGGTACGCATCGCTACAGCCACATCCGGCTGTGGGGTTCGGTGGGTTTCATCATCGCCGTCGCCGCGCTCGCGCCGCTGTTTCAGGCGTTCGGCGTCATGCTGCTGCCGTGGGTGGTGCTGCTGTTGCTCGCGCTGGTGCTGTCGAGCAGTTTCCTGGTCGAGGACCGCGCACTGCCGGCGACGACCGCGGCGGCGCCAGGCATCCTGCGCACGCTCACCAGCCCGGCCATCCTGTGGCTCATGGCGGCCTGTTTTCTGATGCAGGCGAGTCACGGTCCGTACTACACCTTCCTCACCATCTATCTGGAGGGCGAGGGCTATTCGCGCAGCCTGGTGGGCCAGTTGTGGGCGCTCGGCGTCATCGCCGAGGTCGGGGTGTTCCTGATGATGCACCGCTGGCTGCCGCGCTTCGGGGCCTGGCCGCTGCTGATGACCGCAATCGGCATCACGGCGTTGCGCTGGGTGTTGATCGCGCTGTACGCCGATGTCCTGCCGGTATTGATCTTCGCGCAGACCCTGCACGCGGCGAGCTACGGGCTGTATCACGCCTCGGCGATCGATCTGGTGCATCGCCTGTTTCCGGGTCGCCAGCAGGGTCGCGGGCAGGCCCTGTATTCGTCCATGAGCTTCGGTCTGGGCGGTGCCGTCGGCAGCCTCATGGCGGGCTATGCCTGGACCGCGTTCGGCGGCACCGGCTCCTATCTGGCCGCCGCGGGGCTGGCGTCGTTCGGGCTCGCCGCCGCATGGCGGGGGGCGCGGAGCGATCAGGCGCGGGTGTGAGTCGCGAGCAGTGCGAGCATCGCGGTGGCGGCGTTGGAGAGCGAACGCGCGCGATGCACGACGCTGCCGAGCGCGCGTGACAGCGCGATACCCCGGATCGGCACCGCCACCAGTTCCGGGTTCAGCATCGTGCGCGGCAGGACGCTCCAGCCGAGCCCGATCGACACCATCATGCGGATGGTCTCCAGGTAGTTCGTTTCCATCGCGACCTGCGGCCGTACACCGGCCGCCGTGAGTGCCTGTACCACGATGCCGCGCGTGAACGTGCCCTCGGCCGGGAGAATCGCGGGGTGTTGCGCCAGCACCTCGATGCGTCGCGTGGATGCCGCCGGATGATCCGGCGCCGCGACGAATACCAGCGGGTCGTCCCACACGACGCGGGTGATCACGTTCGCCGACGGCGCCTGCGGCAGCGTGACCACGGCGAGTTCCAGCGTACCCTGTTCGACCGCGCGGCAGGCCTCCTCGGAGTCCATGAAGCGAATGTCGAGTTCCACCTGCGGATAGCGTTCGGTGTAATGCCGCAGCAGCGGCGGCAGGCGATGCAATCCGATGTGGTGCGAGGTTCCGAAGCGCAGCGTGCCGCCCACGTCGCCCGCCAAATCTTCCAGTGCGCGCCGACCGGCCCGCATGGCGTCCAGCGCCTGGCGGGCGTGAGGCAGCAGCGCCCGCCCGGCCTCGGTCACGCCCACCAGACGGCCGATGCGGTCGAACAGCCGCTGATCGAGCTCGTCTTCGAGTGCCGCGATACGCTTGCTGACGGCCGGCTGCGTCAGGTGCAGGCGTTCGGCGGCAAGCGAGAAGGACGCCGTTTCCGCCACGGCGAGGAAGGCTTCGATCTGGGCGATGTCCATGCGTATGATTCCGATATGGAATGCCATCTATGATAAACATGAATTTGTTTCATCGTCTGCCCGGTTTTATAGTCACCCCATCGCAGACGCAAAGGTGAAGACCATGAGCGGACAGACCACGGGTGGGAAGACCCTCTACGACAAGATCTGGAATGCGCACGTCGTGCGCAGCGAGCCGGACGGCACGGCACTCATCTACATCGATCGCCAGCTGGTGCACGAGGTGACGAGTCCGCAGGCCTTCGAGGGCCTGCGCATGGCCGGGCGCAAGCCCTGGCGCACGGCGGCGGTGCTGGCGGTGCCCGACCATAATGTGCCGACCACCGACCGTTCGCAGGGCATCGCCGATCCGGTCTCGCGCGAGCAGGTGGAGACGCTCGACGCCAACTGCCAGGCCTTCGGCATCACCGAGTTCAGGATGAACGACATCCGCCAGGGCATCGTGCACGTCATCGGCCCCGAGGCGGGCTTCACCCTGCCCGGCACGACCATCGTCTGCGGCGACTCGCACACCTCCACGCACGGCGCCTTCGGCGCGCTGGCCTTCGGTATCGGCACCTCCGAGGTCGAGCACGTGCTCGCCACGCAATGTCTGTTGCAGAAGAAGTCGAAGAGCATGCTGGTCGAGGTCAGGGGCCGGGTCGGCCCGGGCGTGACCGCCAAGGACATCGTGCTCGCCATCATCGGCGAGATCGGTACTGCGGGCGGCACGGGCTACGCGATCGAATTCGGCGGCGAGGCGATCCGCGCGCTGTCGATGGAAGGCCGCATGACCGTCTGCAACATGGCCATCGAGGCCGGTGCGCGCGCGGGCATGGTGGCGGTGGACGAGACCACCGTCGAGTACGTGCAGGGTCGTCCCTATACGCCGACGGGCGACATGTGGGACCAGGCGGTGGCGGCCTGGTTCGATCTCCGTAGCGACGACGACGCCAGATTCGACCGCGTCGTGACCATCGACGCCGTGGCCATCCGGCCGCAGGTCACCTGGGGCACGTCTCCCGAAATGGTGTTGCCGGTGGATGCGCGCGTGCCCGATCCGGCGCAGGAAAAGGATGAGGTGAAGGCAAATGGTATGCGCCGTGCACTGGAATACATGGGCTTGAAGCCGGGCATGGCGATCAGCGACATCGCCGTCGACAAGGTGTTCATCGGCTCCTGCACCAACTCGCGTATCGAGGATCTGCGCGCGGCGGCGGCCGTCGTGAAGGGTCGGAAGAAGGCCGGCAACGTCAAGCTCGCGATGGTCGTGCCGGGCTCCGGTCTGGTGAAGCAGCAGGCCGAGCAGGAAGGCCTCGACAGGATTTTCCTCGAAGCGGGATTCGAATGGCGCGAACCGGGTTGCTCCATGTGCCTGGCCATGAACGCCGACCGTCTCGAACCCGGCGAGCGCTGCGCCTCGACCTCCAACCGCAATTTCGAGGGCCGGCAGGGGCAGGGTGGACGCACGCATCTGGTCAGCCCGGCGATGGCGGCGGCGGCCGGGGTGGCAGGGCACTTCATCGATGTCTGTGATTTGAAATGATCTTGGCCACAGAGGACACAGAGCGAAAATATGCCTTTCTTTTCTCTGTGATCGCTGTGTCCGCTGTGGCAAACAGAAAAAGGTTCAAGCTATGCGCAAATTCGAAACGATGACCGGCAAGGTGGTGCCGATGGATCGTCCCAACGTGGACACCGACGCCATCATTCCCAAACAGTATCTCAAGTCCATCAAGCGCACCGGCTTCGGCGTCACGCTGTTCGACGACTGGCGTTATCTCGATCCGGGCGAACCGGGCATGGACCACGGCAAGCGTCGCGAGAATCCCGACTTCGTGCTCAACCAGCCGCGCTATCGGGGCGGGCAGATCCTGCTCGCGCGCAAGAACTTCGGCTGCGGTTCCTCGCGCGAGCATGCGGTGTGGGCGCTCGACGACTACGGCATCCGCGTCGTCATTGCGCCGAGCTTCGCCGACATCTTCTTCAACAACAGTTTCAAGAGCGGCCTGCTGCCGATCGTATTGCCGGAAGACGTGGTCGACCGGTTGTTTCAGGAGACCTTCGCCAGCGAAGGCTATGCGCTCACGGTCGATCTCGAAGCGCAGACCGTTGTCACGCCGTCCGGACAGGCGTACGCCTTCGAGGTCGACGAGTTTCGCAAGTACTGCCTGCTGAACGGCTTCGACGATATCGGCCTCACCCTGCGCCATGCCGACGAGATCCGTGCCTATGAGGCGCGCAGGGCACGGGAAGCACCGTGGTTGTTCAACTGAGTCATTGCCACAGAGGGCACGGAGGGCACAGAGACGAGGATCATCTCCTATCGTTTTCCTCTGTGAGCGCGGTGTCCTCTGCGGCTGTTTGGTTTTTTCGGAGACGCAACAAATGACAAAGAAAATTCTGGTACTGCCCGGCGACGGCATCGGTCCCGAGATCATGACCGAGGCGGTGAAGGTACTCGACCGGCTGCGCGCCGATGGGCTGTCGATCGAGATGGAACGGGGGCACATCGGCGGCGCGGGTTACGATGCGGCCGGCAAGCCGCTGCCGGATGAGACACTGCGTCTGGCCCGGGAGGCCGATGCGGTGCTGCTCGGCGCCGTTGGTGGGCCGCAGTACGATACGCTGCCGCGCGAGTCGCGGCCGGAACGCGGGTTGCTCGGTATTCGCTCGGCGCTGGGGCTGTTTTCCAATCTGCGCCCGGCGCTGTTGTACCCGCAGCTCGTGCATGCCTCCACGCTCAAGCCGGAAGTGGTCAGCGGCCTCGACATCATGATCGTGCGCGAGCTGACGGGTTCGATCTATTTCGGGCAGCCGCGCGGCATCCGCACGCGCGAGGACGGCGTGCGCGAAGGCTTCAACACCATGATCTATTCGGAGCCCGAGATCGAGCGTATCGCGAGAAGCGCCTTCGACATCGCGATGAAACGTGATCGCAAGCTCTGTTCGGTGGACAAGGCCAACGTGCTCGAGGTCTCCGAGTTGTGGCGCGAAGTGGTCGTTCGCGTCGCCAAGGATTATCCGCAGGTCGAGCTGTCGCACATGTACGTCGACAACGCCGCGATGCAACTCGTGCGTGCGCCCAAGCAGTTCGACGTCATGGTGACCGACAACATGTTCGGCGACATCCTGTCCGATGCCGCGTCCATGCTCACGGGCTCGATCGGCATGCTGCCGTCGGCCTCGCTCGACGCCAACGGCAAGGGCATGTACGAACCGATTCACGGTTCCGCGCCCGACATCGCGGGCAAGGGCATGGCCAATCCGATGGCGACGATCCTGTCGGTCGCGATGCTGCTGCGCTACACGCTGAACGAGGCCGCGATGGCCGAACGTATCGAGGCGGCGGCATCGAAGGTGCTCGACCAGGGTCTGCGTACGGCGGACATCTACACCGAAGGCACGACGAAGGTCGGCACCGCGCAGATGGGCGATGCCATCGTCGCGGCACTGTGAAAATGAGGAAAACGAACGTTCTCTCGCTGGGAACGCCGGGACGCGGGGAGAAAATCGATGCGATTTCGCTGTTATCGTCTTTCCCCGGCGTCCCGGCGCTCTCTGCGAGAGCAATCTCGTTTTCTCTGTGTCCTCGTGGCCAGATCGATTTTTTTGAGGTGATGACATGATGAAGGTGGGTTTTGTCGGCTGGCGCGGCATGGTGGGTTCTGTACTCATGGGCCGCATGCGCGAGGAAGGCGATTTCGATCTGATCGAGCCGGTGTTCTTCACCACCTCGAACGTGGGCGGGCAGGGGCCGGACATCGGTCGTGAGGTGCCGCCGCTCAAGGATGCGAAGGACATCGACGCGCTCAGTGCCATGGATGTCATCATTTCCTGCCAGGGCGGCGACTACACCGGCGAGGTGTTTCCGAAACTGCGTGCCGCGGGCTGGAGCGGTTACTGGATCGACGCCGCCTCGACGCTGCGCATGGACAAGGACGCGATCATCATCCTCGATCCGGTGAACCTGAACGTGATCCGCGACGGTCTCGCGCAAGGCGTGAAGAACTACATCGGCGGCAATTGCACCGTGTCGCTGATGCTGATGGCGCTCGGCGGGCTGTACGAGCGCGGCCTGGTCGAGTGGATGAGTGCCATGACCTATCAGGCCGCCTCCGGCGCCGGTGCGCAGAACATGCGCGAGCTGATCCGGCAGATGGGCTCGGTACACGGCGCGGTGAGCGATCTCCTCGCCGATCCGGCGAGCGCGATCCTCGACATCGACCGCAAGGTGGCCGAACACATCCGTTCGAACGACTATCCGACCGACCATTTCGGCGTGCCGCTGGCCGGTTCGCTGATCCCCTGGATCGACAAGCAGCTCGACAACGGCCAGAGCCGCGAGGAATGGAAGGGGCAGGCCGAAACCAACAAGATCCTCGGCCGCGAAGCCGAGCCCGTCCCGGTCGACGGTCTGTGCGTGCGCATCGGCGCCATGCGCTGCCACAGTCAGGCACTGACCATCAAGTTGAAGCAGGACGTGCCGCTGGACGAGGTCGCGGACATCATCGCTGGTCACAATGCATGGGTGAAGGTCGTGCCCAATGAACGCGAAGTCACGATGCGCGAACTCACGCCTGCTGCCGTGACCGGCACCCTGAGCGTACCCGTCGGTCGTCTGCGCAAGATGAACATGGGGCCGGCCTACCTGACGGCGTTCACGGTGGGCGATCAGTTGCTGTGGGGCGCGGCCGAGCCGCTCAGGCGCATGTTACGCATCATCGTCGAGGCCTGAACGCTCCGGGATGGCCCTCGATGGCAAGGTAAGGGGCGGTTGAAATTTTGATAAAACAGTTTTCGTAATCTATAGTTACGGCATATTATTAGAGTGGCTTTGTCAGAATGGGGCGCAGGCCGGACCGGCCGTGCCGCATTCTCTTGGGGGAACCCCGTCAGGATCGCGACTGACGGACGCATAAAACCACGAGGATCTACCGCCGTGCGAAGACTGGCTCTGGGCTTGACCCTGCTGGGGTTGTTCCTGCTACCCGGATTGACCCAGGCACTGGGGCTCGGAAACATCGAGGTCAACTCGGCGCTCAATCAGCCGCTGCGGGCACAGATCGAACTCGTTTCCACGCGCCCCGACGAGTTGGTGGGGCTCGACGTCCGGCTGGCATCGGACGATCTGTTCACGCGCATGGGTATCGAGCGCGAGTTCTATCTCACCGAACTCGTTTTCACGCCCATCATCCGCCCCGATGGCGTCCCGGTCGTCCAGGTCACGACCAAGAGTCCCGTTCGCGAGCCGTTCCTGAATTTCCTCATCGAGGCCACCTGGCCGCGCGGCCGGCTGGTACGCGAATACACCCTTCTGCTCGACCCACCGGCTACCTTCGAGGAAGAGCTGCCGCCGCCGGTCGCCGTACCGGCGATCGTTCGCCGTCCGGCCGAACCACCCGCGAGTGAACCCTATTACGCGCCGCCGCCGCGACAGCCCGCTCCGGCGGCTCCCCGTGCCGCGGCACCCACGCGCAGCATCCCCGATACCTATCGAGTCGGTGGCGGGCAGACGCTCTGGTCCATCGCCGAAGACGTGCGGCCGGATGCCGGCGTGACGATGAATCAGGTGATGATCGCGCTGCAACGCCTGAATCCGGAGGCCTTCGATCGCGGCAACATCAACCTCGTGCGCAGCGGCTATGTGTTGCGCGTGCCCTCGCGTGAGGAAATCTCCGCCGTTCCCGCCGCGCAGGCCCAGCGCGAGGTCCGGCAGCAGACGGCCCAATGGCGTGAGCTGAGGGCCGGCTTGGCTGCCCGCCCGGCGGCGGTACAGCCGACCGCGACACCCAGTCAGGCACTGGCGGCAGCGCCCGCGGAATCGGCGCCGCCCGTCACCGTGGCGCCTGCCTCGCCCGATGCGCCAGCGGCAGCGCCCGCGCCAGCCGATGCCCAACTCAAGATTCTCTCTGCGCCGACCGAAGATTCGGCCCGTGCCGCCGCCACCGCACGCGAGGAGGCCCAGCCTGCCGAAGTCGCGAAGATCGAGCAGGAACTGGCGCTCGCGCGCGAGACGGCGGAATCCCGTCGGGTCGAGAACGAAGAGTTGAGTGCGCGCGTCACCGAACTCGAGGGGCTCCTGGAGAAGAAGGACCAACTGCTCACGCTCGCGCAGGATCAGTTGGCGGATCTCGAAAAACGCATGGCGCGTCTCGAAGGCCGGGAGCCTGCGGCCGGATTCACGCCACCGGATCTGAGTCTCGACAGCTTGATGGAGAATCCCAACCTGCTGCTGATGGCAGGTGGGATATTGCTGCTGGTGCTCCTGCTGGTGATGTTGCTGGTGCGTCGTCTGCGCAACCGTGGTTATGTCGAGAAGCTGGTCGAAGTCAAGAAGGCGAAAAAGGGAAAAGCGGAGAAGCAGGACAAGACGGGCAAGAAAGCAAAATGGTGGCGCAGGAAGAAGGGCGAGGAAGCACCGGAACCGGAGGCCGAAGAGGTCGCCGCTTCCGCCATGCTGGCTGGCGCGACCCACGGCCTGACCGTCAGCGAGTTGCCGTCGGAGGAGTACGACCGCCCGACGCCACAGGCGATGACCGTGGAGAGCGCGCCCGAGCGGCCCGCCCCTGCGATGGAGGCGCCCGCTCCCGCCCCGGCAGCACCGGCGGCGCTTGCGGACGTGACGGCCGACACCGGCAAGGACGACGTGTTGACGGAGGCCGACGTCTATCTGGCCTACGGTCTCTATCAGCAGGCCGAGGGGTTGCTCAAGAACGCGATTGCGGAGGCCCCCGATCGTAACGACTATCGCCTCAAGCTGCTCGAAACCTGCTTTGCGACGCGGAACAAGGGAGCGTTCGATACCGCTGCGCAGGAGCTGTATGACGGCCTGCAGGGAGATACGTCCGATCCTTTGTGGGCGAAGGCCGAGGCGATGGGCCGGGAGCTGAGTCCGGAATCGGCGTTGTTCGGCGGCAAGGGTGGTATCCGGCCTGGCGTCAAGGCGGCGCCCGCCGTTGCGGCGGCAGTCGCGGCCTCGGCAGTCGCTGCGGGTACCGCGACCGAGCCCGATCTCAGTGATGAGGATCTGGCGGACCTGAACTTCAGTCTCGACATCGAACCCGAGGCCGAGACCGAGACCGGCGCTGCGGCACCGCCCGCCGGCGATGGCGGTCTGGAGGAGCTGGATTTCGGCACCGACGACCAGATTGCGCGCCTGATGGACGAGAGTGGCCTCAGCGCCGAGACCACGTCCGCAGAGCCCGATTTCGACATGGGTATGATCGAGGAACCGGAACCGCAGGTGGCCGCAAGCGAGGCCGGGACGCCGGCCCCGGCGGAAGATGACATCTTCGATTTCGACCTTGGTCAGGAAGAAGCCGCGCCGGCCGAACAGCCGGCAGTCGCCGAAGCGCCGCCGGAGATCGATCTCGGTGCGACCGAGCCTGCGGTCGGTGACGTCACCGGCGGTGAAGCCGAGGAACTTCCGTCTGAAAACCTTGAGGACTTCGAACTCGATTTCCTGAACGAGGCGGATGCCCTCTCGTCGTCGCAGGGCGTCACGACTTCGCTCGACGATCTCGATCTCGACGCCTTTCTCGAACAACCTGCGGGGCAGCCGGTGGAAACCGGTGCTGCTGATGAGCAGGCGCCACAGGAATCGGCTTTCGACACGGAAGCGGAGAGCCTGGAATCCATGCTCGACCTGGGCGACGTTGCCACGGAGACGGGGGGCGAGACGTCCTCCACGGTCGAGGCCGAGTCGCCGGCGCACGATCCATTCGACATGGGCGATCTCGACATCTTCGACGAGCTGGCCGCCGAACCCGACTCCACCATCGAGCCTGCTGCGGAAGAAGAGCCGCTGCAGGAGGTCGATGACCTCGAATTCCTGAAGGAACTGGAAGAGGCCGCCGCAAAGGACGAGGCCGAAACGCTTCAGAATACCGGCGACATCGACGTGCTCGATTTCGGTTTCGTCGGTGAAGACGACGAGACCGAGACGGATGAAGCGACCGCGACCGACGTCGAGACCGAGGTGGCCGCGACCCAGGCCTTCGACGATTTCGATTTCGGCGAACTCGACAGCGGGGACGGCAACGCAGAGACGACAGAACCGAGTGCGGAACTGTCGGCGGGCGATATCGAGGATCTCGATTTCGATCTCGACAGTCTGGCCGGTACCGCGGACGACGATGCGCTGGAAGGCCTGTCGCTGGACTTCGAGAATGACCGTGGTGACGAGGGCATGCCGCTGAGCGGCGATGAGGTGGCGACCAAACTCGATCTCGCCAAGGCCTACATCGACATGGAAGATGCGGAGAGCGCCCGTGCGACGCTCGACGAGGTCATGCAGGAAGGCAATGAGGCGCAGCGGCGCGAGGCCGAGGAACTGCTGGGGCAGTTGAAAGGTTGATTCCTGGTTCCGAACCGACGGTCCGTCTGCATCCGGCCGTCCGCATCCTGAGTCTGGTCGCGTTCATTCTGTGTCTGGCAGGCGGCGGCTGGTCCGTGCTCGTCGCCGCAGCGCTGCTCGTCTCGCTGGCACTCGCCAGTCATGGCAGCGCCGCCTTCCGACGTTTCCTGCTGTTTTCCTGGCGCCTGCGCTGGTTCTTCCTCTCCATCCTCGTATTGTTCGGCTGGTTCACGCCCGGCACGCCGTTGTTCGAAGTCGGCGCGGCCATCGCGCCGTCGCGGGAAGGTCTCGTTCACGGCGCCGAGCGCGCCGCCGTCATCCTGCTCATCGTCGCGGGCGTGGTGTGGCTGCTGGAAACCAGCACGCGCGAGGAACTCGTGCGCGGATTGCTCTGGCTCACCGCGCCATTGGCGCGTCTCGGTTTCCCGCATGAGCGATTCGCGGTGCGCCTGGCATTGGTGCTGGCGGCGGTACCGGAATTGCGCGGGCTGGTGGATGCACGGGCCCGTCGCCCGATGGTTTCCGCTGGGAAACTGCAACGCTGGATGGATACGGCCGCCGCACTGTTCCGCGCGGCGCTGAGTCAGGCGGAGCGAGCGCCGCTCAGCGCGCTGGAACTGGCAACCGTCGTACCGCCGCGGACGGTGCACTGGCTGTTGGCAACGGCGTGCATCGGACCCCTGGCCCTGCTGGCCTGGTGGCGTCCGTTCTGACGGCGCTCGGGGATCGCACATGCGCATCGCGGCAGGTGTCGAATACGACGGTTCCGGTTTCGCCGGCTGGCAGGTGCAGCGCGAGGGGCGCACCGTGCAGGCCTGCGTGGAGCAGGCGCTCGGCCGCGTCGCCGATCATCCGGTCCAGGTCGTCTGTGCCGGGCGTACCGATGCCGGCGTGCACGCCACCGGCCAGGTCATCCATTTCGACACCGAGGCCGCCCGCTCCGACCGTTCCTGGGTCCTCGGGGCGAATACCCATCTGCCGGGCGACGTGTGCCTCACCTGGGCGCGGCCGGTGCCCGAGGACTTCCATGCCCGTTTCTCCGCCCGCGCGCGTCGCTATCGTTATGTGATCCTCGATCGCTGGGTGCGCCCGGCCCTGCTGCGCGGCCGCGCTACCTGGTGTCATTACCCGCTGGACGTCGAACGCATGCAGATGGCGACGCGCCACCTGCTCGGCGAACACGATTTCAGCACCTTCCGCGCACTCGGCTGTCAGGCGAAGAGTCCGGTGCGCACCATTCACGAAATTGCCGTCACGCGTGAAGGCGAGTTCGTATACCTCGACGTGAGGGCCAACGCCTTTCTGCATCACATGGTGCGTAACATCGCGGGTGTGTTGCTCGCCGTCGGCAAGGGCGAGCAGGCGCCGGACTGGGTGCCAGAACTGCTCGCGCACCGCGACCGGACGAAGGGCGGCGTCACCGCACCGCCGGACGGTCTCTACTTCGTGCAGGTGTACTACGAAGCGTCGTTCGACATTCCGGCGGGCAGAGTGCCCTTGCATGTCCCGGTGCTGGACCGCTAGGCTTGCCGTTCGTTTTCTTCAGGACCGCATCGTGTTCCGCACCCGCATCAAGATCTGCGGCATCACCCGCAGCGAGGACGCACTTGCCGCCTGCGAGGCCGGCGTCGATGCACTCGGCTTCGTGTTCTGGGCGCGCAGCAAGCGTGCCGTCACGCCCGACATGATCCGGCCGATCGTCGCCGAGTTGCCGCCCTTCATCTCCAGCGTCGGCCTGTTTCTCGATCCTGATGCGGACGAGGTAAAACGTGTGCTCGACGGGCTGCCGCTGTCGATGCTCCAGTTTCACGGCAACGAATCGCCGGCATTCTGTCGCCGGTTCGGCCGGCCCTATCTGAAGGCCGTCGGCATGGGCGGTCCGGACCCGCGTGCCTACGCGGCGCAATACCCGGATGCGGCGGGCATCATGCTGGACAGTCACGCACAGGGACAGGCCGGCGGTACCGGTGCCGCCTTCGACTGGCGGCAAACGCCGCACGATCTCGGACGGCCGCTGATTCTGGCCGGTGGCCTCATGCCCTCGAACGTGCGCGAAGCCGTGCGCATCGTGCGGCCGTGGGCGGTGGACGTGTCGAGTGGCGTGGAGCGCGCCCCGGGGATCAAGGACGCGCAGGCGATCCGTGATTTCGTGGCCGGAGTGCGAATGGCCGATGCGGATGCCTCGACTCGGGAACCGTCGCGCTGACTACCCGACGCATTTCATGAACGATTCTTCTGAACGTCCCGCGCCCCGTCCTGCCGAACCCGTAAGCTCGTTGTTCGACGAGGCCCATGCCGCGCTGATGACGCCCGATCCGGCCAGCAAGTGCCGCATGGCCATCGCGCTGCGCGCGCGCTGGCAACAGGGGCGGGTGGCACGACTCGATGCGGCGGCGCCCGAGGTGATCGAGAAGCCGGGGCGTCCGCCGCGTCCAGAACTCGTCGATCCGCTGTCGGTACCGCGGCGGCGTGCGACGACGCCGGCCGGCCGCGCGGCACTGATCCATGCACTCGCGCACATCGAATTCAACGCCATCGATCTCGCATTGGACGCGGTGTATCGCTTTCGCGCGCTGCCCGATGCCTTCATCGACGACTGGTTGCAGGTGGCGGCCGAGGAGGCGCATCACTTCCATCTGCTGCGCGAACGTCTGCGCGCCCATGCCTGTGACTACGGCGATTTCGCGGCCCACAACGGCCTGTGGGAAATGGCGGTCAAGACCGCGCACGACCCGCTGCTGCGCATGGCCCTGGTGCCGCGCGTACTGGAGGCGCGCGGCCTGGACGTGACGCCGCAGATCATGCACAAACTGCATGCGGTCGGTGATGACGAGACGGTCGCCGCACTCGAAATCATCCAGCGCGACGAGGTCGGGCACGTCGCCGCAGGGTCGCGCTGGTTCGTGTATCTGTGTCGTGAGCGCGGACTCGATCCACGCAGCACGTTTCGCGCATTGCTCGACGAACACATGCCGGGACGCATCAAGGCGCCGTTGCATCGCGCCGCACGCCTGCTGGCCGGTTTCGATGAAGAGGAACTGCGGGAGTTGGAGGCGCGTGCGGCGGCGGAGGCGGGGGGAGCCCCCGGTGGTTCAACACTATAATCGTGCAATGCGGCGCACGATCCTTCAGTTCGACTCCCGTCAGGCCTGCGGTCTCGGTCTCGTCTGTGCGATGGCCACATGCTGGAACACGGCGGCATTCGCGGAGGTGAGCGAGCACACCGCGATGCTGCGCATCACGGCGGAGGAGTTGACGCTGCCAGACCGCGAGTCGATGGGCCTCGCCGGCGTGAGCTATCTGCTCACACTCGACAACGGGTTCTACGGCGGCATCGGTGCCTACGGCGCCGTGACCGGACGGCGTGGCGGTTTCTTCACCGGTGGACTCGAGGGTGGTGCGCAGATGCACCTGGGGCGGCATCTGGCGCTGGACGCCGGCATGTTCGTCGGCGGCGGTGGCGGAGGTGCCGCGCCGCAGGGCGGCGGGCTGATGCTGCGTCCTCATCTCGGACTGGCTCTGGACACCGCCTCCGGGCTGTTCGGCGTGCAGCTCAGTCAGGTGCATTTTCCCGGCGGCGACATCGACAGCGCCCAGTTCGGGCTTTCCTACGCGTATCCCTTGACGCCGCTGTTCGGTGGCGGCTGGTCCGGCGACCCGCCGGCGGTTTTCGGCGGGGACGCTTCGGGCGACTATGGTCGTGTCGGACACGATCTCGTGTTCCAGATGCTGACCTATCGACCGCCGTCCGATACCCGCAATACCGCCGGCGCCGTGCAGGACGATCCCATGAGCCTGGTCGGCGTGCAATGGAATCGCGATCTCGGCCGACATGCCTTCGTCAACGTGGCCGCGGCGGGTGCCGTGGCGGGACAGAGCGACGGCTATGCCCAGGTTTTGTTCGGGGCCGGTCTGCGTGCTGAGCTCGCGCATGCCGATGTGCTGAGTGTCGAACTGGACGTCGGTGCGGGCGGTGGCGGTGGCGTGGATACGGGCGGGGGTGCGCTGGCGGCTGCCGTCCTGCGTTTCGAGCACCGTTTCCGGAACGGTCTGTCGGTGGGCGCCTACGGCGGTTATCTCGATGCACCCGATGGCGATTTCGAGGCATCGATGGGTGGGATCGGTCTCGGCTACCACTATGGCTCGCCCGCGCGCGGTGCATCGTCATCCGGCACGCGCTACCGGCCGCGCCACTGGCGCCTGCGGGTCAGCCATCAGAGCGCCGATCCCGATGCCGGCGTCCGGCGCAGGGGCGGCCGGCCCGACGAGCGCGTCGACCTGATCGGCATACAGATCGACGCCATGCTGAACCAGCGTTTCTATCTCACCGGACAGGCCTACGGCGCCTACGACGGCAACGCCGGTGGTTACGCCGCGGGACTCGTCGGGGCAGGTGCCATCGTTCCGCTGCGGGAAGATGCAAGGCTGTTCCTGAGCCCCGAACTGACCGTGGGCGCGGCCGGTGGCGGCGGCATCGACGTCGGCGACGGGCTCATCGGCCAGGCGAGGCTCGGCATCGGCTGGCGGCTCGGACGCAATACCGCGCTGATGTTTTCCGCCGGTCGGATGATCGCGCCGGAGGGCGACTATCGGGCGAACCTGTTCGAGCTGGGGCTGGCCTATCGCTTCTCGACCCTCGAAGCGGTCGACTGACGCCTCGCCGGCCGCCTTCCGGGTCAGCCGTTCCGCGCATACCCCAGGGTCTGCAACGCCGCGCGGATCTCGTCCAGGATCGCCGGATCGTCGATGGTCGCGGGCATGGTCCATTCCTGGTTGTCGGCGATCTTTTTCATCGTGCCGCGCAGGATCTTGCCGGAACGCGTCTTTGGCAGGCGGTCGACGATCACCACCAGCTTGAACGCGGCCACCGGGCCGATGCCGTCGCGCACGCGTTCGATCAGCTCGCGCCTGAGCGTGTCGTGATCCTTGTCGACGCCGGCCTTGAGCACGACGAGGCCCAACGGCAGTTCGCCCTTGAGTTCGTCGTGTACGCCGATGGCGGCGCATTCGGCCACGTCCGGATGCGAGGCCAGCACTTCCTCGATCGAGCCGGTCGAAAGGCGGTGGCCGGCGACGTTGATGATGTCGTCGATGCGACTCATGATGAACACGTAACCGTCCTCGTCCTTGTAGCCGGCATCGCCCGTCAGGTAGTAGCCCTCGTGGGTCGACAGATAGGAGCGGATGAACCGTTCCTCGTCGCCCCACAGCGTCGGCAGGCAGGACGGCGGCAGCGGCAGGCGGATCATGATGCGGCCAGTCTCGCCGGCGCCCATCTCGCCGCCGTATTCGTCCAGGATGCGGACGTCGAAACCGGGTGCCGGTCTGGTCGGCGAGCCGGGCTTGACCGGCAGTTGCTCGATGCCGAGACAGTTGGCGGCGATGGCCCAGCCGGTTTCGGTCTGCCACCAGTGGTCGATCACCGGCACCTTCAATACGTTCTCGGCCCACATCAGCGTGTCCGGATCGCAGCGTTCGCCGGCCAGGAACAGCGCGCGGAAATTCTTCAGGTCATATCGCTTCAGGTGTTCGGCCTTCGGGTCCTCGCGCTTGATGGCGCGGAAGGCGGTCGGCGCCGTGAACATCACGCCCACGTCGTATTCCGAGATCACGCGCCAGAACGCGCCGGGATCGGGCGTGCCGACCGGTTTGCCCTCGTAGACGATGGTCGTGCAGCCGTGCAGCAGCGGCGCGTAGACGATGTAGCTGTGGCCGACCACCCAGCCGACGTCGGAGGCGGCCCAGTAGACCTCGCCGGGTTCGACGCCGTAGACGTGCTGCATGCTCCACTGCATCGCCACGGCGTGGCCGCCGTTGTCGCGCACCACGCCCTTCGGCTTGCCGGTGGTGCCGGAGGTGTAGAGGATGTACAGCGGATCGGTGGCGGCCACCGGCACGCAGTCGTGCGGCGTCGCGCCGGCCTCGGCCTCTTCCCAGGACAGGTCGCGGCCGGCGACCAGCGTGCCCGGTTCCTGCGGACGTTGCAGGATCACGCAGCGCTCCGGCTTGTGCGCGGACAGTTCGATCGCCTTGTCGAGCAGCGGCTTGTAGTGCACGACGCGCGTCGGCTCGATGCCGCAGGAGCCGGCGACGATGACCTTCGGCTTCGCGTCGTCGATGCGCGTGGCGAGTTCGCGCGAGGAAAAACCGCCGAACACCACCGAATGGATCGCACCCAGGCGCGCGCAGGCGAGCATCGCGACGAGCGCCTGCGGCACCATCGGCATGTAGATGATGACGCGATCGCCCTTGCCCACGCCGAGCCGCGCCAGCGCACCCGCGAACAGCGCCACGCGGTCGCGCAACTCGCGGTAGGTGATCCTTTCCTTCGTGCCCGTGACCGGACTGTCGTAGATGATGGCCGCCTGTTCGGCGCGCCCGCGTTCGACATGGCGGTCGACCGCGTTGTAGCAGGTGTTGAGCTCACCGCCCGCGAACCAGCGATAGAGCGGCTTGTTCGAGTCGTCGAGCACGCGGTCCCAGGGTTTGTACCAGTCGATGGCCTGGGCGGCCTCGCCCCAGAAGCCTTCCGGATCGTTGAGGGAACGGGCATAGACCTCGTCGTAATGCATGACTATCACTCCTGTCCGGCGTTTTGGTGGTATGCGTCGGCCGGTGGTCCGGCCTGTGTCGTTCTGATCGGAGCGGCCTCGCGACCGCATCCGGCAAGACCATAAACCGGGGAGGGGGAAAAGGCAAAGGCGTCGCGGCCGTGGAGGGTTGCAAGGGCGGCTCTGCCGCGACGATGCGAAGTGCCGCCCCATTCGCGGCAGAGCTGCTCCTACACGAACGCCGTTACGATGTGGTCTGGCGCGTCAGGCAGCGCCGGCGCGCAAGCTGACCTACGGCGCGGCGAGCACGCACGGGATGTCCGCCAGCACGTACCGTCTCAGCGCGTGAGGCTCGCGAACAGCATCGGGAGTTTCTCCGGCAGCCGCTGCACGTGATCGATGACGGTGTAGTGGTTGAGGCCGAAAATGCGTTTCACGTACTCGTCGGCGTTCGGGTCGAGCGTCAGGCAGTAGCTCATGATGCCGCTGCGGTGCAGTTCCTCGACCGCCTTGCGCGTGTCGTGGCGCAGGTGCTGTGGATCGCGTTCGTCGATGTCGGCGGGCTCGCCGTCGGTGATGACGAGCAGCAGCTTGCGCGCCTCGGGCTGGCGCAGCAGGTGCCAGGCGGCATGACGCATCGCGGCACCCATGCGGGTCGAGAGGTTGCCGCGCATGCCGGCGAGACGCGACTTCACGTCGACGTCGAAGCGTTGGTTGAAGTCCTTGAAACGGTAGTACTGCACGTCGTGGCGGCCGTCGGAGGCGAAGCCGTGGATGGCGAAGGGATCGCCGATGCCGTGGATCGCGGTCGACACCAGCGCGCAGGCCTCGCGCGTGAGTGCGAGCACGCTCTTGTCCGAGTCCTCCACCAGTTCGTTGGTGGATTCCGACAGGTCGAGCAGCACCAGCACGGCGAGATCGCGGCGCTTGATGACGTTGCGCATGGTGATGCGCGGGTCGGGCTGGCGGCCCATGCGGATGCTGGTCATCGCCTCGACCGCGGCGTTGACGTCGATCTCGTCGCCGTCCTCCAGCTTGCGCTGGCGCTGCACGCCCTCGGGTTGCAACAGGTCAATGATCTGCTTGATGCGCGAGGATACCGGCTTGTATTCGAGCAGAATGCGGTCGATTTCTTCCGGATCGCCCTTCGGCTGGCGGCGCTCGTACAGGGTCACCCAGTCCGGCCGGTGCAATTGCACCTGATAGTCCCACTCCGGATAGTGGAAGGGATCGGAGATCGGCTCCTTGCCCTCCAGCTCGTTGATCGTGCAGCCCTCCTGGTCGAGCCAGAATGGCGTTTCGAGACGCCAGATTTCCTGCGCGTCGTCGCCCGCCAGTTCGCAATCGAGTTCGTTGACCATCTCCAACACGTTGACGGTTTTGCGTACCTGCGCGCGGCCGGCGGCCAGGTATTCTGCCTGTTCCCACGAGAATTCCTCGAATGCCCATACGAAGCGATTGTCGTCGCGGTAGGGAATGCGGATGCTCTCCAGGATGCGCAAGCTCGGCACGTCGCGCCGTGCGGCGAGGATGTTGAAGAGTTCGAGGCCCATGTGCCAGGAGAACTGTCCGTCGTCCTGATTGGCGGCGATGTTGAGGTGGAAACGTTCCGTCAGCGCGTCGATCTCGGCATCATCGGTGCGGAAGCCATTGTCGAGCAGCGCGTGCGCCGTGCGTTCCAGCAGTGCGATCGTCGGGTGCTCGATCGACGCCGTGTATTCCAGATCGAGCAGCGATTTCCAGAGTTTCTTCAGACCGGGGAATGCCTGCACGGCCTTGTATTCGACGCGCGCATCCTCCAGCAGCGCGATGAAGAACATCTGCGCCGGCGAGAGTTGTTCGGCCGAGATGCGCACGCGTGTGTAGGCGACGTGCGCGGCGAGATGCGCCGACATGGCGCGATAGAGTTCGAGGCCGCTGACTGGTCCGATCGCATCCACCGCATCCGGCAGGTGCAGCACATGCGCCTCGATGTAGGGCTTGAATCCGGGCGTGTCGGCGGAGGCCGGACGCAGGAGAAAATCACGGCCCCACAGCGCGCGCAGATAGAAGTTGAGCTTGCGCTGGGTGTCGATGAACAGCGTGCCGCGCCGTTCCTTCTGCAATACGGCAAGCGAGTCCTGGGTTTGCAGATTGAAGTAGGCGTTGAGATTGGGATAGTCGCGGCGATAGGCCTCGGCACCGAAGTTGGCCCAGCGCTTGAGGCCGGACAGCGTGAGCTTGGACAGCAGTTCGTCGATGTGGCCGAGCATCGGCCGCAGGCCGCGCGCCGCCTTGGCGGCGAGCTGGTGAATGAATTGCAGATACTGGCGCAGCAGTTCCGCGTCGCCCAGTCTGCGCGCGGCGGTCGGCAGGCTCGAGAACATCAATGCGATGACTTCGCCCGAGGTCATCGAGGCCAGCTTGAGTGCGGCGTTGAGACATTCCTCGATGACGTCTTCGCCGACCTCCTTAACCACCAGCGGCATTTCCTGCACCCAGGTCACCACCAGATCGCTGCCGCGGCCGAGATTGCAAAGACCCTTGGCGCCGTCGAGATAGCGTTGCAGTGCCGCCGGCGACATCACGCGCGCGGCCTCGTGGAAGCTGCCCTCGATGGTTTCGCGCACCTCGGGTGCGAGCTTGTCGAGTTGTTCCCGGTAATCGTCGAGATGGATGCTCATGACTCAGACCTCAGGGTTCGGTCGTGCAGGGTTGCCCGGAACGGTCATGTGGGAGCGGCTCTGCCGCGATCGGCATCGCGTGCGGCATCGTCGCGGCGGAGCCGCTCCCACGGGTGGACGTTCACCTGACGAAGAACGTCTGCACCGCCGCGTTCAGCGTCTCGCGCATGTCCGGATCGTCGGTCAGCGGACACACCAGCGTCATGCTGCACGCGGCCAGCGGGTCGACGCCCTTGGCGATGAGCTGGCCGGCGTAGACCAGCAGACGGGTCGAGATGCCCTCGTCCAGGCCGTGGCCCTTGAGGTTGCGCGCGCGGTGCGCGATCTGCACCAGCTTTTCGGCCGTCGCCTTGTCGACGCCGGTCTCACGTGCCACCACCTCGGTCTCGATCCCGGCATCGGGATAGTCGAAGTCCAGCGCGCCGAAGCGCTGCTTGGTCGACTGCTTGAGGTCCTTCATCAGCGACTGGTAGCCGGGGTTGTAGGAGATGACGAGCTGGAAGTCGGCATGTGCCTCGACCAGTTCCCCCTTCTTGTCCAGCGGCAGCACGCGGCGATGATCGGTCAGCGGATGGATCACCACCGTGGTGTCCTGGCGCGCCTCGACCACTTCGTCGAGATAGCAGATGGCGCCGATGCGCGCGGCGGCGGTGAGCGGGCCGTCCTGCCACTTGGTGCCGTCCTTGTCGAGCAGGAAGCGGCCGACCAGATCGGAGGCCGTCATGTCCTCGTTGCAGGCGACGGTGATGAGCGGGCGGCCGAGTTTCCAGGCCATGTACTCGACGAAGCGCGACTTGCCGCAGCCGGTCGGGCCCTTGAGCATGACGGGCATGCGCGCGGAGTAGGCCGCCTCGAACAGGCTGATTTCCTCGCCCACCGCGCGGTAGTAGGGTTCGTTCTTGATCCGGTACTGTTCGACGTTGCTCATGATTCCTGCCTCGCATGATTGGCGGACCGGTGCGTCATCACCGGACCGGTGAATCTGGCCCCTCAAGAACCGGGACAAAAAAAGCCCCTGACCGTCGCCGGTCAGGGGCTTTGAGGGAGTAAAAAGCCCCTGCCGGGATCAGGCGCGGATGGGACCGCGGAAGATCACCATCGCGGCGCCCTGCGACTGCTTGAAGTTGTCGTAGCCGACCAGACGCACGTGGTTGTTCGGATGCGCCTTGTGGCAGGCCTCGGCCTCGGCCAGGATCCGTTCCACATCGGTCTCGCCGAACATCGGCAGCTTCCACATGTACCAGTAGTGGTCGAAGGCATTCTCCGGCTCGGTGTGCTCGATGGCCGGGTTCCAGCCCTTGGATACGATGTATTCCACCTGCTTGCGGATGTTGGCCGCATCCATCGCCGGCAGGTACGAGAAGGTCTCGAACTTGCGGCTGGAAACGTCGCTCAGGCTGGACTTGTAGTCTTGCATTTCGCTCATTGCTCTAACTCCTGAAAATTGAAGGCCTGGGTGCGGGGCGGGGAGACGTCAGCCGTGCATCCCGCCCTGCACCTCATGCAGTCATTACTTGTGCGCCACGTCGAGCTTGTCGACGGTGTCGAACTCGAACTTGATTTCCTTCCACGTCTCCATGGCGATCTTCAGTTCGGGGCTGGACTTGGCGGCATTGGTGAGGATGTCCTTGCCTTCCTTCTCCAGCGTGCGGCCCTGGTTGCGGGCCTCGACGCAGGCCTCCAGCGCGACGCGGTTGGCGGCGGCGCCGGCGGCGTTGCCCCACGGGTGGCCGAGCGTGCCGCCACCGAACTGGAGCACGGAGTCGTCACCGAAGATGGTGACCAGCGCCGGCATGTGCCACACGTGGATGCCGCCGGAGGCGACGGCGAAGGCGCCCGGCATGGAACCCCAGTCCTGATCGAAGAAGATGCCGCGGCTGCGGTCTTCCTTGATGTACTTCTCGCGCAGCAGGTCGATCCAGCCCAGCGTGGAGGCGCGGTCGCCTTCCAGCTTGCCGACCACGGTGCCGGTGTGCAGGTGATCGCCGCCCGACAGGCGCAGGATCTTGGTCAGCACGCGGAAGTGGATGCCGTGGCGCGGGTTGCGGTCGAGCACCGCGTGCATGGCGCGGTGGATGTGCAGCAGCACGCCGTTGTCACGGCACCAGTTGGCCAGGCCCGTGTTGGCGCAGAAGCCGCCGGTGATGTAGTCGTGCATGATGATCGGCGCACCGATCTCCTTGGCGTACTCGGCACGCTTGTACATCTCTTCCGGGGTCGGCGCGGTGACGTTCAGGTAGTGGCCCTTGCGCTCGCCGGTTTCGACCTCGGCCTTCTCGATCGCTTCCATCACGAAGTCGAAGCGCTGGCGCCAGCGCATGAACGGCTGGCTGTTGACGTTCTCGTCGTCCTTGGTGAAGTCCAGACCGCCGCGCAGGCACTCGTACACGGCACGGCCGTAGTTCTTGGCCGACAGGCCGAGCTTCGGCTTGATGGTGCAGCCGAGCATCGGACGGCCGTACTTGTTCATCATGTCGCGCTCGACCTGGATGCCGTGCGGCGGGCCGCCACAGGTCTTGACATAGGCGATCGGGAAGCGGACATCCTCAAGGCGCAGGGCGCGCACGGCCTTGAAGCCGAAGACGTTGCCGACCAGCGAGGTGAAGACGTTGACGACGGAGCCTTCCTCGAACAGGTCGATCGGGTAGGCGATGAAGGCGTAGAAGGCCTCGTCGTCACCGGGCACGTCCTCGATGGCGTAGGCGCGGCCCTTGTAATAGTCGAGGTCGGTCAGGAGGTCGGTCCACACCGTGGTCCAGGTACCGGTCGAGGATTCGGCGGCCACGGCGGCGGCGGCCTCTTCACGCGGCACGCCGGCCTGCGGCGTGACCTTGAAGCAGGCCAGCAGGTCCGTGTCCAGCGGGGTGTATTCGGGCATCCAGTAGGTTTCGCGGTATTCCTTTACGCCTGCACTGTAGGTCTTGACTGCCATGGCTCAACTCCTCGCGGGGATTGCGGTTGTTCGTGTATGAGACAGGGAGAGCTTAGGCAGGCGTGATGATACGTTCCAATCGATCTTTTCGATGTTTGTTATAGGTGTTCGTTTATGGATTGCTTCGGGACGGGGCGGCGTCGCCGTCGGCAAGCCATTCCAGCGATTCCAGGGTCATGGTCAGCCGGCCGCCGTCGCGCTCGATCTGCTCGATGCGTACCGGCAGATGGTGCAGGGCGGGGGCATACCAGGTGATGACCTGACTGCCGCGCGGGTCGTCCACCCGCTCGACGCGCAGGCTGTCGAGGCGGCCGAGTGCGGTGGCCAGCGTTTCGTCGCCGCTGTGCCGGAAGGCGAAGGATTTCAGCCTGTCGCGTTCGACCACTGCATAGGTCATGTCGCCATGCGGGCGTTGCAGGTCCTGCATGATGCGCAGTTGCAGCGAAAAATGGTCGACCGCATCGGGTGGGATCCCGATGTCGAAGGTTTTGCCCTTGACCTCGCCGCGCGCGCGCAGATCGACCCAGTCGAATTCGGTGTGGTCCTCGCGCAGTGTGTTGCGGTAACTGTGGCGATAGACGTAGCGCTGGATGCGCGGCACGCCGGTGGCATCGAATTCGAGCCGCGCCTCTTCGGTGATGACGTCATTGCGGAAGATCGCGGCGAGACCGACGGTGGTGCTGCGCGAACGGTAGCTCAGGCCGGAGGCGTCGCGTTCGAGATGCACCTCGGCACGGGCGATGGGGATGCCGGCCTTGCGCAGTGCGTATTCGGCGCGAAAGTCCGGCGGTAGCCCGGCCGCGATACCTGACGCGGCGGCGAAGGTGCACGAGCACCACGACAAGACCACTAACAACAAGACCTGCATCGAGCTGCGCGTCACGCGCATGCCTTCTCCTCATTCGTATCGAGCACCAGCGGCCTGTCGAGCGGGCGCCCGTCCATGAGCGGGCGGTTGCCGTCGAGCCGCAGCCGGCCCTGGCAGAACCAGCGTACGACGCGGGGATAGATGACGTGCTCCTTCTCCAGTACCCGCGCGGCCAGCCGTTCCGGCGTGTCGTCCGGCAGTACCGGCACTTCCGCCTGCAACACCACGGGGCCGCCGTCGAGTTCGTCGGTGACGAAATGGACGCTGGCCCCGTGTCGTTCGACACCGGCTTCGAGCGCTCGTTCATGCGTGCGCAGGCCGCGGAACTCGGGCAGCAGCGAGGGGTGGATGTTGAGCATGCGCCCGGCATAGTGGCGCACGAAGGCCGGCGTCAGGATGCGCATGAAGCCGGCCAGCACGACGAGATCCGGCGCATGGCGGTCGATCAGCGCCATCAGCGCCTGATCGAAGGTCTCCCGGTCGGGATACCGTCGGTGGTCGAGAGTCTCGGCGGCGATGCCGGCGCGGCGGGCGCGTTCCAGCCCGAAGGCCTCGGGGCGGTTGCTGATCACGGCGGCGATGCGGCCCGGGAGTTCGCCGCTCGCGGCAGCATCGATGATCGCCTGCAGGTTGGAGCCCGAGCCGGAGATCAGCACTACGATATTCATGCGCCGTAGACCACCTTCGGCGCGCCGCTGCCGGGTTCGATGCGACCGATGATCCAGTGTTCGATGTCGTCCGCGCGCAGGCGTGCGGAGACCGCGTCCACCGCGTCGGCCGGCAGCACCAGGGCCATGCCGATACCGCAGTTGAAGGTGCGCAGCATCTCGCCGGCATCGACGTTGCCCTGCCGCTCGATCCACTCGAACACCTCCGGCCGCGTCCAGGCCTGCGCATCGATGCGGGCCTGGGTGTCGGCCGGCAGCACGCGCGGCAGGTTTTCGGTGATGCCGCCGCCGGTGATGTGGGCCAGCGCATGCACCGGCAGGTCGGCGAGCAGGCCGAGCAGCGGTTTGACGTAGATCTGCGTCGGCGCCATCAGCGCATCCATCAGCGGTCGGCCGGAGGGCAGGCGTGCGTCGAGCGGCGTCTGGTGCAGTTCGAGGATGCGCCGGATCAGCGAATAGCCGTTGGAGTGCGGGCCGCTGGAGGCGAATCCCAGCACGACGTCACCGACCGCCACCTTCGAACCGTCGAGAATGGCGTCCTTTTCCACCACGCCGACGGCAAAACCGGCAAGGTCGTAATCGCCGACGTCGTACATGCCGGGCATCTCGGCCGTTTCGCCGCCGACCAGCGCGCAGCCGGCCTGCGCACAACCGTCGGCGATGCCCTTGATGACGCTGGCGGCGACCTCGACGTCAAGCTTGCCGGTGGCGTAGTAGTCAAGGAAAAACAGCGGTTCGGCGCCCTGCACGACGATGTCGTTGACGCACATGCCGACCAGATCGATGCCGATGGTGTCGTGGCGACCGGTGGCGAGCGCGAGCTTGAGCTTGGTGCCGACGCCGTCGGTGCCGGCGACCAGCACCGGATGCCGGTAGCGGCCGGGCGGCAGTTCGAACAGCGAGCCGAAGCCGCCGAGTCCGCCCATCACCTCCGGGCGCAGCGTGCGTCTGGCGTGGGGCTTGATGCGTTCGACCAGTTCGGCACCGGCGTCGATGTCGACCCCGGCATCGCGATAACTCAAAGAGGGATTCTGTTCGTTGGTTGGCATGGCAGGTGTGGGGCGGACGAGGCGCCGGCGGTGGAGGGGGAGGGCGCATTATATGCTATGTTTACCGCTCCTTCGCCGGACCGAAACGCCGCGTTCATGGCTGACCTGTTTTCCCGCACTCCGATGATCACTTCCTGGTTGCGCCGACTGGCGCTGCTGCTCGTTTTGTCCTGTCTGAACCCGTCCGCGTTCGCGGCCACCGACGTGGTGCTGGAAGAGGCCATGGTGACGGTGGAGAGCCGCGCCGCAGCGGCGCGCGATCAGGGTTTCAGGGATGCCCTGGTCCCGGTTTTGCTGCGTCTGACCGGCGACCCGCGTTTCGCGGATTCCGTACCGGGCCGTGAATTGCTGACGGGGGCGTCTGGCTACGTGCAGCAGTTCCGCTTCGGCGAGCGATCGCCGGCGGCCGAATCGGGCATCGGTCTGTGGGTGCGCTTCGACCGCAACGCGCTCGAACGTGCGCTCGGCGAGCGCGGTGTGCCGGTGTGGCGTACCGACCGGCCGGCGGCCTTGCTGTGGGTGGCGGTGCAGAGCGGCGTCGAGCGCTTTCTGCTGGGCGGCGATACGGCCGGCGAACTGATGGGCGGTTACGTCGCGCCGATCGCGCAGCAGGCGCGCGAGCGCGGTCTGCCGGTGATCTATCCGCTGCTGGATCTGGAGGAGCGCGGCATCGTGTCGATCACCGACATCCTGTCCGGCCAGCACGATGGTGTGCTCGCCGTGTCGCGGCGCTACAACCCCGGCAGCGTCATCGTCGTCAGCGTGACCCGGCGCGGGTCAATCTGGCAGTCGCGCTGGTATCTGTACGACGGACTCGCATCGAACGAGTATCGCGGCGACTGGATGCAGGACGGCGCGAGTCTCGAAGCCGTGCTGACGGCCGGCATCGACACGGCCGCGACGAACATCGCGCAGCGTCAGACCGTGCTCGCCGTCGGCGCGCCCGGCGATGGCGTGCTGGTATCGGTGGAGGGTGTCGGCAGTCTGGCCGACTATCGGCGCGTGCATGATTTCCTGTCCGGCCTGAGCGTCGTGAGCGCCGTACGGCCGCTGCGCGTCGAGCCGCAGCGCAGCGTGTTCGTGGCCGACGTCCGGGGCGACGAACGTGCACTCGAACGTTCCATCGCCCAGGGTTCCGCGCAGGGCTCGGTGCTGGCGCGGCTGCCGCCGACGGCGGGTAGCGTGACCCCGGGGTTGACCTACCGGCTGTTGCGGTGAACTGGCGCCAGCTCCCCAACACCATCACCGTTCTGCGGCTGCTGCTTGCGATACCGCTGGTGATGCTGTTGCTGCGCGCCGAATACCTGTGGGCATTGTTCGTGATGGCGATCGCCGGCCTGTCGGATGGCCTGGATGGCTGGCTGGCGCGCCGCTTCGACTGGCGCACGCGGCTCGGCGGTTATCTCGATCCGCTGGCCGACAAGGTGCTGATGGTGTCGGTCTATCTGGCCGTGGCCTGGAACGGCCTGCTGCCGGCGTGGCTGGTGGCGGTCGTGGTGGCGCGCGAGGCCGTCATCGTCAGCGGTGCGGCTGCATTCCATCTGCTCACCCGCAAACTCGAAATGGCGCCGCTGATGCTGAGCAAGCTCAACACGATGGCGCAGATTGCGCTGGTGCTGGCGGTGATCGTGGATGCCGGCGTGTGGCCACTGCCGGCGCAGGCGGTGCAGGTCTTGCTGCTGCTGGTGCTTTGCACCACGGTCGCGAGCGGCGTCGCCTATGTCGTGGCCTGGAGCAACAAGACGCTGGAGTGGCGACGTCATGGTCTCGATTGACCCCTGGAAATGGATTCTGCCGCTGGCGCTGCTCGCGCTCGCGGTGCTGACCTGGCTGCTGGCGCCGGTGCTCGTGCCCTTTCTGGCCGCGGCACTGCTCGCCTATCTCGGCGACCCGCTGGTACGGCGTCTCGTCGGTTGGCGCATGCCGCGCACGCTCGCGGTGGTGCTGGTGTTTCTCGCCATCTTCCTCGGCATGGGTCTGCTGGTGCTGGCGCTGCTGCCGCTGATCGAGCGGCAGGTGCTGCGGCTGGCGGAGGTGTTGCCGGAATACGTCGCACGGCTGGTCGCCTGGTTGCAGCCGCGTCTCGCCGGTTTGGGGCTCGACCCGGCCGACGGGCTCGGCACGCTCAACGCCGAGCGCATCAAGACATTGTTCTTTGCGCACTGGCGCGAGGCCGGCGGCGTCGCCACCGCGATCCTCGGCTATGTCTCGCGTTCGGGCGCGGTGATGCTCGGCTGGCTCGCCAATCTGCTGCTGATACCGGTGGTGACGTTCTATCTGCTGCGCGACTGGGAGCAGGTGATCGAACGCCTGCGCGGCCTGCTGCCGCGGCCGGTCGAGCCACGCGTGAGCCGCATCGCGCGCGAATCCGACGAAGTGCTCGGTACCTTCTTCAAGGGTCAGTTTCTGGTGATGCTCGCGCTGGCCGCGATCTACTCGGTCGGCCTGTGGTTCGCCGGACTGGAACTCGCGTTGCTGATCGGCCTGCTCGCCGGCATGGTGAGCTTCGTGCCCTATCTGGGCCTGATCGTCGGCCTGTCGGCCGCCGGCGTCGCGATGCTGTTGCAGACCGGCGATCCGCTGCAATTGCTGTGGGTCGCAGCGGTGTTCGGCGTCGGGCAGATACTGGAGAGCGTGCTGCTCACGCCCTGGCTGGTCGGCGAACGCATCGGCCTGCATCCGGTGGCGGTGATCTTCGCCGTGATGGCCGGCGGCTATCTGTTCGGCTTCGTCGGCGTGCTGCTGGCGCTGCCCGCGGCGGCGGTGATCGCGGTGCTGCTCAGGCACCTCGACGAAGGTTATCGCGAGAGCGGACTGTACGCCGGCGACGAGTCGCCACCGACTGCCGACTGAGCATGGCCGAGCAATTGGCACTCGACGTCGGCCTGCGCGAAGGCATGAGCTTCGCGTCCTTCCTCGTCGGCGACAACGCTGCCGCGGTCGAGACCGTACGTCTGCTGGGCAAGGGTGGCGGCGAGCGGCAGGTGTGTTTGTGGGGCGGGGCGGAGAGCGGCAAGACCCATCTGCTGCACGCCGCCTGCGCCGAGGCCGCGGCGCAGGGTCTGCGTGCGAGCTATCTGCCGCTGGATACGCTGGCGGCCCTCGGGCCGGCCCTGCTCGAAGGCTTGGAACAGCTCGATCTGGTCTGTCTCGACGACGTGCAGGAGGTGGCCGGCGACGAGGCCTGGGAACGCGCGCTGTTCGACTGCATCAATCGCCTGCGCGCCGGCCACACGCGTCTGCTGCTCGCGGCCCGACAGGCGCCGGCCGGGCTCGACATCCGTCTGCCGGATCTGGCCTCACGCCTCGTGTGGGGGCCGGTGTTTCAACTGCATGCGCTGGACGATGCGCAGAAATGCGCGGCGCTCGGCCTGCGTGCGGGCCTGCGTGGCTTCGAGCTGCCGCGCGAGGTTTGCGAGCACTTGCTGCGCACGCATGCGCGCAATCTTTCCTATCTGATGTCGGTGCTGGAACGTCTCGATGCCGCGTCGCTCGCCGCGCAGCGGCGCATCACGCTGCCTTTCCTGCGCCAGATCCTTTCCGGCGAGGATTGAGTCTGCGCACGTAGAGCAGACTGCCGACGAACAGCATCAGGCTGGCGGCGACCTGGAGCGCGCCGTAGACCCGGTCGCCGGCGACGGCGAGGTTCGAAACCCCGAGCGAGAAATAGACGAGTGCCAGCAGGCTGGTCCACATGTGGGCGCGCGTGCGGCCGTGCAGCAGGCCGCGCAGCGGCAGCAGCAGGGGCACGAGCAGGACGATCAGCACCAGCGAGCGCGGCAGGACCTGCGGCGGATCGATGAACGCGGTCCAGGTCAGCAATAGCGTGAACAGGAAGAAATAGCCGGCGAGGGCGACGATGCGGTCGGTATGCGGAAGGTTCATGCGGCGCCTGCCTCGTAATCCTGCCGTCAGCCCTGGGCCGTTCGAAGCGCGTGTGCGGTTTCCGCGACGCGCCGGCCGAGGGCGCGGCAGAGGACCTTCTCCTCCTCGCTCACCGGCTGTTCGCCGTCGGCACCGGCGTAGTGGCTGGCGCCGTAGGGCGTGCCGCCGCCATGCGTGGTGATGAGTTCGCGCTCGGTGAACGGGATGCCGACCAGCAGCATGCCGTGGTGCAGCAGCGGGATCATCATCGACAACAGGGTCGATTCCTGCCCGCCGTGCGGCGTGGAGGTGGACGTGAACACGCCGGCCGGCTTGCCTGCGAGCACGCCCGACAGCCACAGGCCGCCGGTCTGGTCGATGAAGTACTTGAGCGGCGCCGCCATGTTGCCGAAGCGCGTCGGACTGCCGAGCACGAGACCGGCGCATTCGCGCAGGTCGTCGAGCGTCGCATAGGGCGGTCCCTCGGCCGGAATCGCATCCTGCGTCGCCTCGCAGACCGTGGATACCGGCGCTACGGTGCGAATGCGCGCCGTCATGCCGGCCACTTCCTCGACGCCGCGCGCGATATGGTTCGCCATCTGCGCGGTCGCGCCGTAGCGGCTGTAGTACAGGACCAGAATGTCGGACATCGTCAGAGGATCTCCAGCACGTTCTCGGGCGGGCGGCCGAGTGCGGCCTTGCCGTGCGCGAGCACGATCGGGCGTTCGATGAGTTTCGGGTGTTCGATCATCGCGGCGATGATGGCGTCGTCGTCGAGCGTCGGATCGTCGAGTCCGGCCGTCTTGTATTCCTCCTCGCCCTTGCGCAGCAGATCGCGCGGGCGCAGGCCGAGCTGCCTGATGATGCGCTTGAGCGCCGTCGCATCGGGCGGCGTCTTCAGATACTCGACCACCGTCGGGTCGATGCCGCGCTGGTGCAGCAGATCCAGCGTCTGACGCGACTTGCTGCAACGCGGGTTGTGATAGATGGTGACGGTTTCGCTGGGGTTCGGCATGCGGGCTCCAGATGACGGAACGTGGGTTGCGACGGGTGCGGCGGGGGAATCTTGACGCCCCGGAGGCGTGGGTGCTACGGTCCCCTCGCACTCATCTCGACAGTGTTTTCCATGCGCCGCCCCGGATTCGTCCTTTTCGTTTCGCTCGCATTATATCTTTCCGCCACCCTCGTGCTGCCCGGTTGCGTCATGACCCCGCCGGTGCAGGAGATGAGCGACGCGCGGCAGGCGCTGCGTGCCGCGGAGGAGGTCGGCGCGGCGACGCGTGGACTGGATGCCTACCAGCGGGCGCAGCTCCTGCTCGAACGCGCGGAGGCACAGTTGCAGGAGGGCGCCTACGGGCTCGCGCGCGACCGCGCGCTGGAGGCCAGGGCCTTGGCGATCCGGGCGCGTGACGAGGCGTTGGGGCTCAAGGTGCCGAAGTAGCGTCGGAGGGCATTGCCGATGTCCGACCCACGCAGCAATGATCGGAGTGGCCGCGCATGCTGCCTGTGTCGCGTCAGCGGACGTGTGCAGGGCGTCGGTTTTCGTGCCTCGACCCGCGCGCAGGCGAGTCGGCTCGGTCTGGCCGGTCACGTGGTCAATCTGCCGGATGGCAGGGTCGAGGTGTTGCTGTACGGCCCGTTCGAGGCGGTGGAACGGATGAGGACGTGGTTATGGCAGGGCCCGCCGGCCGCGCGTGTCGACGCGGTGGATTGTGCGGATGCCCCACCGCCGCTGCATGCCGATTTCAGGTTGTTGCGCGATTTCTGAATCGGCTGTCGGGCCATCCGCAAATCGGGTTCAGTGCGGCATGAACAGGCTGAGCGTCTCCAGAAATTCCTGATTCGTCTCTTCCAGCAGACCTTCCACGTTCGTTTCGTCCAGCCCCAGCCGTTCGGCCACGCCGGCATCGACGTCGGCGTCGTACGGCCCGTAAGGACTGATGGTGCCGGGTGTGGCGCCGTTGCTGAGCATGCTGGCGGCATGCACGATCGCATTCTCGACCGCGGTCTCGGGGGCCTGCTCCGGCGCGTGGTGCCAGGTGACGGCCTGGGTGAGCAGTTCCGGCAGACCCCACATCGTGAGCAATGCGCCGCCCACCTGGGCGTGGTCGAACCCCACGATCTCGTGTTCGTTCGCGACCAGCAGATGTTCCTGTCCGCGCTCGGCGGCGAAGCCGGGCGCGAGTTCGTTGCCGAAGCGGTGATACATCACGAGGATGCCGATGTCGTGCAGCAGGGCGGCGATGAACAGCCGCTCAGGATGCAGGATGCGTTGCTGGCGCGCCATAGTGCGGGCCATCAGGGCCGAGAATACGCTGTGGCGCCAGAAAGTGGCGATGTCGACCGCCACCGGCGGCAGACGGCCGAAGGTGTCGGAGGCGGCGATTGCGAGCGCCAGGTTGTACAGCTCGCGCGTGCCGATGATCGAGATCGCGCGCGTGAGCGTGTCGACCCGCTTGGGGTGGCCGTAGAGCGCCGAGTTGGCGACGCGCAGCAGGCGCGCGCACAGCGACGGGTCCTGGCTGATCACCAGCGCGATGTGATCCAGCGAGACGTTGGGCGTGTCCAGCGCCGCGCGCAGCCGCAGCAGCACCTCCGGCGGCGAGACCAGATGCGAGACCTCGGCGACGAAACCCTCCAGATCACCCATGTTGTTCCTCTCCCGATAACGGCTGCCGGACATGCGTCGGTCCCTCAGTCGCCCATGCGTTGGCGCAGGAAGGCATCGATCTCGGCCAGTGGGACCTGGGTGGCGGCATCGTCGCGCCGCCCCTTGTATTCCACCTCGCCCGCATCGAGACCGCGTTCCGACAGCACGACGCGGTGCGGGATGCCGATGAGTTCCATGTCGGCGAACATCACGCCGGGGCGGGCGTCGCGGTCGTCGAACAGGACCGCGAAGCCGGCGGCCGTGAGATCGGCATACAGCTTCTCGATCGCCTCGCGCAGACGCTGCGAGCGATGCATGCCGATCGGCACCAGCGCGACGTCGAAGGGCGCAAGCGCGGCCGGCCAGGCGATGCCGCGTTCGTCGTGATTCTGCTCGATCGCGGCCGCGACCACGCGCGAGACGCCGATGCCGTAGCAGCCCATCACCATCACCTGTTCGCGGCCCTGTTCGTCGAGATAGGTCGCCTTCATCGCCTGCGAGTACTTGGTGCCGAGCTTGAATACGTGTCCGACCTCGATGCCGCGCACGAGCCTGAGGCGGCCACGGCCATCGGGCGAGGGATCGCCCTCGACCACGTTGCGGACGTCGGCCACCTGCGGCAGCGCCACGTCGCGCTCCCAATTGATGCCGAAGTGATGCTTGCCGTCGATGTTGGCGCCGGCACCGAAGTCGGACATCGCGGCCACGGCGCGATCCGCGATCATCGGCAACGGCAGGTTCACCGGGCCGAGCGATCCGGGGCCGGCGCCGATGGCGGCGCGGATTTCGTCCTCGCCGGCGAACACCAGCGGATCGGCCACTTCGGGCAGCTTCGCGGCCTTGACGGCATTGAGTTCGTGGTCGCCGCGCACCAGCAGCGCGACCAGCGGCGCGTCGTCGGACGCACCGTGCACGATCAGGGTCTTGACGGTCTTCTCGATCGGCAGCCCGAACTGCTCGACCAGTTCCTGGATGGTGCGCGCATCCGGCGTGTCGACCAGCCGCATCTCCTCGGCCGGCGCGGCGCGCGGCGCGGCGGGTGCGACGGCCTCGGCGAGTTCGATGTTGGCGGCGTAGTCGCTCTGGTCCGAGACCGCCAGCGTGTCCTCGCCGGAATTGGCCAGCACGTGGAATTCGTGCGAGGCGCTGCCGCCGATGGAGCCCGTATCGGCCTGCACGGCGCGGAAGTTGAGACCGAGCCGCGTGAAGATGCGCGAGTAGGTCTCGTACATCGCCTCGTAGGTCTCGTGCAGCGATTCGGGCGAGCCGTGGAAGGAGTAGGCGTCCTTCATCAGGAATTCGCGCGCACGCATGAGACCGAAGCGCGGTCGCACCTCGTCGCGGAACTTGGTCTGGATCTGGTAGTAGTTGACCGGCAACTGGCGATAGCTGCGTACCTCGCGTCGCACCAGATCGGTGATGATCTCCTCGTGCGTGGGGCCGAAGCAGAACTCGCGCTGATGGCGGTCCTTGAGGCGCAGCAGTTCCGGGCCGTATTGCTCCCAGCGGCCGGATTCCTGCCACAGCTCGGCCGGCTGCACGGCCGGCATCAGCACCTCCAGTGCCCCGGCGCGATCCATTTCGGCGCGCACCACGGCCTCGGCCTTGCGCAGCACGCGCAGGCCGATCGGCATCCAGGTGTAGAGGCCGGAGGCGAGGCGGCGGATGTAGCCGCCTCGCAGCAGCAGTTGATGACTGATGACCTCGGCATCGGCCGGGGTTTCCTTCAGGGTCGCAAGGGGATATTGGGAGACGCGCATGCCCGTTCGTGTTGTCGTTGGTGGTGAGTGATGGGTTGGCGACGCACCCGCGCGCGGCGGGGTCGTCAGGGGGCGATCAGTCGCAGAATTCCTCGATCTGCCGTTTCGCCCGTTCGATCATCTCCTGCCGCTCCGCTTCCTCGACGTAGCGATACTGATCGCCTTCGCGTAGCGTGACCTTGCCGGGGCGGGTCAGGGTTTGCAGATTCTGCTGCGCCCGCTCGCAGTTTTCTTTCTTGATCTGGTCGGACTCCGCCTGGCGCCGAGCCGCCGCTGCCGCCTCTGTCTGTTGCTGCCCCAGTTCTTCGACTGGAACCGAGCCGGTCGGCGGAGGCGGTGCGCCGCGCAGTTTTTCGGACGGGCGATCGGCCGGCGGGACCTGCCCGAAGGTCACCCGTCCCTGATCGTCCACCCAGCGGTAGAGTTCGGATGCGGCGACGGGCAGGGCCAGCAAGGCCAACAGCAGTATTCGCAAGAGGTGGCTATGGGGTCTGGGTGTTCGGTGCACGGTCGGGGCTCCCTTGGTGCCGGTGGCGGCCGGTCATCAATCGATGCGCTGCTAAGATAACAGAGATCGGTGGCGCCGGGCGTGCGGGAGTGCCGATGTTCCGGGGCTTGAAAACTCGAAACCCGGTCCCGATTTGCGATATATTAGAAAAATCTAATGTTCAATCCTCCATGGAGAGTGCCCATGTCGTTACGCCACCTGAAACTCCAGGCACTTGGTTGGCTGTTGTTGCTGCCGGCCGTTCAGGTCAGTGCCCAAGGCGGTCTTCCGTTCGAGACCGTCGTCGCGACCGAGCAGCCGGTCGAACGCGAACTGGTGTGGGACGGCCGGGTGGAGGCGGTGCACCAGGCCACGATATCGGCCCAGACCTCGGGGCGCATCGTGGAGATGTTTTTCGACGTGGACGATTTCGTGACCGAAGGCGCCGTGCTGATGCGCTTTCGCGACACAGAGCCGCGCGCGCGGCTCAATCAGGCCGAGGCGAGCCTGAAGGAGGCCGAGGCCCGTTTTGCCGAGGCTCAGGCCGAACACGAGCGCATCAAGGGCGTGTTCGAGCGTCAGGTCGTCTCGCGTGCCGACATGGATCGCGCGACCGCCGCCCTGCAGGCGGCGCGGGCACGCCTGGACGCCGCGCGTGCCGCCCGCGCGCAGGCGCTCGAACAGCTCGAATACACGCTGATCCGCGCGCCCTACAGCGGCATCGTCACCAAGCGTCACGTCGAGGTTGGCGAAATGGCCAATCCCGGTCAGCCGCTGATGACGGGTATCTCGCTCGACAAGCTGCGCATCGTCACCAGCGTGCCGCAACGCTACATCAATGCCGTGCGCGAGCACGTGCAGGCGCGGGTGTTGCTCGACAACGGCATCGCCCCCGTCGCCGACAAGCTGACCATCTTCCCCTATGCCGACGAGCGGACCGGGACCTTCAACGTGCGCCTGGATCTGCCCGACGGCGTCAAGGGTCTGTTCCCCGGCATGCTCGTGAAGGTGGCGTTCAAGGTCGGTAGCCGCAGCCAGCTCGTCGTGCCGCAGCAGGCGGTCGCCTATCGCAGCGAAGTGAGCGGTGTCTATGTGGTGGACGAACAGGGCGGCGTGGCATTGCGTCAGGTACGCCTCGGCCAGCCGGCGGGCGACGGCGCGATCGAGGTGCTGACGGGCCTGACTGCCGGCGAGCGCGTGGCGCTGGATCCGGTACGCGCCGGGCTCTATCTCAAGCAGGGGGAGTGAATCATGAGCGAGCAGAACACGGGGCCGGAGAAACTCGGCATCTCCGGCGGCGTCGCGGCGCGCTTCCTCACTTCCGAGATCACGCCGCTGCTGGCGCTGGTCGGCTTCCTGCTCGGCCTGTTCGCAGTGCTGATCACGCCGCGCGAGGAAGAGCCGCAGATCAACGTCACCTTCGCCAACGTCTTCATTCCCTTCCCCGGCGCCACGGCGAGCGAGGTTTCGCACTTGGTCAGCACGCCGGCCGAGCAGGTGCTGTCCGAGATCGAGGGCGTGGAGCACATCTACACCGTGTCGCGGCCCGGCATGTCGATGCTGACCGTGCGCTTCGAGGTCGGTCAGGACCGTACCAGTGCCATCGTGCGCCTGTACAACCAGATATTTTCCAATCAGGACTGGTTGCCGCAGAACCTCGGCGTCGGTCAGCCGCTGGTCAAGCCGATGGGCATCGACGACGTGCCGATCGGCGCCGTGACGCTGTGGACCGACGATCCCGAGCGCGGCGCGCATGAACTGCTGCGCGTCGCGCATGCGATCGAGGCCGAACTCAAGCGCGTGCCGGGTACGCGCGACATCTATACCCTCGGCGGCCCGGATCAGGTCGTGCACGTGCTGCTGGACGTGCAGAAACTGGCCGGATTCGGCATCGACCCGTCCGATCTGCGCTATGCGCTCGCGGCCGGCAACGTCAGCCGCGATGCCGGTAGCCTGATCGGCGGCAACCAGGAGATTCCGGTCCAGGCCGGCAGTTTCCTGGTGAGTCCGGCGGAGATCGCTGCGCTGGTGGTCGGCATGCACGAGGGGCGGCCGGTGTACCTCTCCGACGTGGCCGAGGTACGTTTCGGGCCGGCCGCGCCGGACAGCTATGTCTATTTCGGCGCCGGTGCGGCTGGCGGTGACGAGCGGCACGCGGTGGGCGAGATCCATCCCGCCGTGACCGTCGTCGTCGCCAAACAGCCCGGCACCAATGCGGTGGTCATCGCCGAGCGACTGATGGAACGCTGGGGACAGTTGCAGGGCATTTTCGTGCCGGAGGGCGTGCACGCCACGGTCACGCGCAACTACGGTGCCACCGCCGACGACAAGGCGCAGACGCTGATCAAGAAACTCATCTTCGCCACCGCCTCGGTGGTGATTCTGGTATGGGTCGCGCTCGGCTGGCGCGAGGCCTTCATCGTCGGCACGGCGGTGGTGATCACGCTCGCGATCACGCTGTTCGCGTCCTGGGCCTGGGGCTTCACGCTCAATCGCGTGTCGCTGTTCGCGCTCATCTTCTCCATCGGCATCCTGGTCGACGACGCCATCGTGGTGGTGGAGAACATCCATCGCCACATGCAGATGGGCGCCAAATCGCTGCTGGAGGCGATTCCGCGCGCGGTGGACGAGGTCGGCGGGCCGACCATTCTCGCCACCTTCACCGTCATCGCGGCGTTGTTGCCGATGGCCTTCGTCACGGGGCTGATGGGGCCGTACATGAGCCCGATCCCGATCAATGCCAGCATGGGCATGCTGATCTCGCTCGCGGTGGCCTACGTCGTCACGCCCTGGATGACCTACAAGATGCTGCGCCGGCAGGCCGAGACCGCGCATCCGGCCGCACATGCGGGCCATGCGGGCGGCGGCTGGCTCGATCGCGTGTTCAACCGTGGTCTGCGGCCGTTCCTCGAAGGTTCGACCGCCGGTCTGCGGCGCAAGGCGCTCTACGGCGGCATGGTCGTGCTGATCGTGCTGTCGGCGTCGCTGGCGGTGTTCCAGGTCGTGGTGCTCAAGATGCTGCCGTTCGACAACAAGTCGGAGTTTCAGGTGGTGCTCGACATGCCCGAGGGCACGACGCTCGAACAGACACAGCGCGTGCTGAGCGAGATGGGGGCGTATCTGGCCGAAGTGCCGGAGGTGACCGACTTCCAGACCTATGCCGGCACCGCGGCGCCGATCAACTTCAATGGTCTGGTGCGTCAGTTCTATCTGCGGCGCGAGGCGCATCAGGGCGACATTCAGGTGAATCTCGCCGACCGGCGCGAGCGTCACCGCAAGAGTCACGAGATCGCGCTGTCGGTGCGTCCGCAACTGACGGAAATCGCGCGCCGCCATGGCGGCGACGTCAAGGTGGTCGAGGTGCCGCCGGGGCCGCCGGTGATGTCGCCGATCGTGGCGGAGATCTACGGCCCCGACTATGCTGGACAGATCGCGATCGCGAAACAGGTGCGCACGTTGTTCGAGAGTACGCCCGACATCGTCGACGTCGACGACAGCGTCGAACATCCGGGACCGCGCTATATCCTGCGCGTCGACCGCGAGCGCGCCGCGCGCCTCGGCGTGGCGCAGGACAGTATCGCGCAGGCGGTGACGACCGCGCTGTCGGGCGAGGACGTGAGCTTCCTGTTCGGCTCCAACGTCAAGTATCCGGTGCCGGTTCGCCTCGAACTGCCGGTGGCGGACAAGGCGTCGATCGACGGCGTGCTGGCGATGAAGCTGCGTTCGCGTGCGGGCGAGATGGTGCCGCTGGCCGAACTGGTCGAGGTGGTGGACAGCACGCGCGAGTACGCGATCCACACCAAGGATCTGCTGCCGGTGGTGTACGTGATGGGCGACATGGCCGGTGACCTGGACAGTCCGCTGTACGGCATGTTCAAGATGTTCGGTAGTCTCGGCGACACGCCGCTGGCCTACGGCAAGACCATCCAGCAGTACTTCACCCAGCAGCCGGAAAACCCCTATTTCTACAGCCTGAAATGGGATGGCGAGTGGCAGGTCACCTACGAGACCTTCCGCGACATGGGCATCGCCTATTCGATCGGCCTGATCCTGATCTACCTGCTGGTGGTGGCGCAGTTCCGTTCCTACATGGTGCCGCTGATCATCATGGCGCCGATTCCGCTGACGGTGATCGGCGTGATGCCGGGACATGCGCTGTTCGGCGCGCAGTTCACCGCCACCTCGATGATCGGCATGATCGCGCTGGCCGGCATCATCGTGCGCAACTCGATCCTGCTGGTGGATTTCATCAACGAGCAGGTGCGGGCGGGAGCGCGGATCGAGGATGCGGTGGTGAAGGCCGGCGCGGTGCGTGCCAAGCCGATCGTGCTGACCGGTGCCGCCGCGATGATCGGCGCGCTGTTCATCCTCGACGACCCGATCTTTAACGGCTTGGCGCTGTCGCTGATCTTCGGCATCCTGGTGTCGACCGTGCTGACGCTGGTGGTGATTCCGGTGCTGTACTTCAGCTACCTGCGCCGGATGGCCGCGCGGACGGCATAATCGCAAATCCTGGGCGTGCAGCGTATCCCGTTGGGGATACGCTGCACGCCTTGATTTTGGTCCGGCGCGCTTCGCTGGTAACATGTGCGGTCACGTTCGCAACCGGGTGGGCCGATATGGCGGATCGCAGACTCCAGGTGTTCTATACGGTGGCGCGTCTCCTGTCGTTCACCAAGGCGGCCGATGCGCTGCACATGACGCAACCGGCGGTGACCTTCCAGGTGCGTCAGATCGAGGAACATTTCAACACGCGTCTGTTCGACCGTACGCACAATCGCGTCAGCCTCACCGAGGCCGGACGCAAGGTCTACGAGTACGCCGAGCGCATCTTCGAGGTGTACGCGGAGATGGAGAACGCCGTGCGCGAACTGACCGGCGACGTCAGCGGCGTGCTGACGCTCGGGGCCAGTACCACCATCGCCGAATACATGCTGTTGTCGTTGCTCGGCGACTTCAAGAAGAAGTATCCGGAAGTGAACGTGCGCCTCAAGGTGTCCAACAGCGAGGGCATCGTGTCGATGGTGGAGAACAACGTCATCGATCTGGGCGTGGTCGAGGCGCCGGTGACCAACAAGAACCTTCAGGTCGAGGTCTGCCGCATCGATCAGTTGGTGGCGATCGTGCCGCCGAACCATCCGCTCGCCAACCGCAAGTCGGTGACCATCGAGGACATCCTGCCGTATCCGTTCATCTGCCGCGAGGAAGGGTCCGGTACGCGCGAGGTGATCATCGAATACATCGTCGAGCAGGGCGTCGACCGCAATGGGCTGGACGTCTGCCTGGAGCTCGGCAGTCCCGAGGCGATCAAGGGCGCGGTCGAGGCCAACATGGGCATCTCGATCATTTCCAGCGCGACCATCGAAAAGGAACTGGCGCTCAAGCGTCTGGCCTCGATACCGCTCAATCCGCCGTTGGAACGGCCCTTCTCCTTCGTGCGGCAGCGACAGAAATTCCGCCTGCGCGCGATGGAGGAGTTGCTGGATTTCGCGCGCAACTATTGCCACATCCACCAGAATCCGGAAGACGACAAGAAGACGCGCGAGGACGCGGTTTCGTGAGCTGCCGTGCCGTTCGGTATCACAGTCGGGACGCACGTCCCCTGACGCAGGTGCCGCCGTTCGCGTTCAACGTCGAGGCCGAGACTGGCGATGCCCCTCATCCCCGGTAATGCCACAGGCGCCAAGAAGGCCGTCCGCAGGCTGACGGAGATCTTCGGTTCGCTGCCCGAGGGCGAACGCGAAACCCTGCTGGCGTTTGCCGAATTCCTCGCCGCCCGGGCCGTGCCGGCGACGCGCGAGATACCACCGCCCGAACCCATTCCACGCCCCGAGAGCGAGAGTGTCGTGCGCGCGATGAAGCGTCTGTCCGCAAGCTATCACATGCTCGACAAGGCGAAGCTCCTCAACGAGACCTCGGCCCTGATGGCTCAGCACGTCATGCAGGGGCGGCCGGCGGTCGAGGTCATCGATGAGCTGGAGATCGTGTTCGAGACCCACTATCGTCGTCTGATCGGTGAGATCGAATCATCCTAGAAACCGCAGTTGACCGCTTCGAGGCTGAAACAAATGTCTGCCGATACGAAACATTCGGGCTTTTGCATGGTTCACCTTGCGGGTGAGGCCGCTACGCGTCCGATAGCGCGGTTTTCCGGCCCCCTGGCGGCGTTGCTCCTCCTTGCAGGGGGCGGCCCTGCCGCGTCGTCGCGCCTTGCCAGATGCCCGGAAAACCGCACACTCGAACACGTTCAACTGCGGTTTCTAGGATGATCACCATTCTGCGTGCCTGGTATCAGCGGCACTTCTCCAATCCACAGGTCGTCATCCTCGCGCTGCTGCTGGTCATCGGCTTCGCCGTGGTGCTGTTCGCCGGCCGCATCCTGGCGCCGATCCTCGCCAGCGTCATCATCGCCTATCTGCTGGAAGGCGCCGTGCAGGTACTGGAGCGGCGCGGCATGCCGCGCATCGCATCGGTGACGCTGGTGTTCGTGGTGTTCCTGGCCGCATTCATCCTGTCGATGCTGGGCCTGATGCCCGTGCTGTCGCAGCAGATCACCCAACTGGTGCGTGAACTGCCGACGATGATCGCCGAAGGCCAGAAACAACTGCTGTTGCTGCCGGAGCGCTATCCGCAGTTCGTATCCGAGGAACAGGTGCGCGAGGTGATGGGTGCCATCCGCGCCGAGGTGACGGCGCTCGGCCAGAAGGTGGTGACCCTGTCACTGGCCTCGCTGGTGCGTCTGGTGACCTTCCTGGTCTATCTGGTGGTGATCCCGCTGATGGTGTTCTTCCTGCTCAAGGACAAGGATCAAATCGTCGCCTGGGTACAGAGCTTCCTGCCGAGCGATCGCGGGCTGGCCAACGAGGTGTGGGCCGAGGTGAACGTCAAGATCGGTTCCTACGTGCGCGGCAAGTTCATGGAGATCCTGATCGTGTGGGTGACGAGCTACGTCACCTTCGCGCTGCTCGGGCTCGAATACGCCATGCTGCTTTCGTTCACCGTCGGCATCTCGGTCATCATCCCCTACATCGGTGCCGCCGTGGTCACGCTGCCGGTGGCCGCGGTGGCCTATTTCCAGTGGGGCCTGGACGGCAACTTCGTCTACGTACTGATCGCCTACGGCGTGATCCAGTTTCTCGATGGCAACGTGCTGGTGCCGCTGCTGTTCTCCGAAGTCGTCAACCTGCATCCGGTCGCGATCATCACGGCCGTGCTGGTGTTCGGTGGGTTGTGGGGGTTGTGGGGCGTGTTCTTCGCGATTCCGCTGGCAACGCTGATCCAGGCCGTCATCAAGTCCTGGCCGCGTTACGGCGCGGCACCGGCGTCCGGTTGATCGCGCATGGGTCGGCTGTCTGCGATCGCCGTCAGCGCCAGCAACTCGTTCGGGAATATCGAACCTGCGAGCTTGCGTTCCAGTCCGGTGCGGCGCATCACTTCCAGCACCTGCGGATTCAGTCCGCTGAACAGTACGTCGACATCGTTCAGTCGCAGCCGCTCCACCAGGTGGTGCAGCACGTCCTCGCCCGAGGCATCGATCTGGCTGATGCCGTTTCCCACCACCAGCAGATAACGGGCCGCCGGCTGGTTCGCCACCGCTTCCAGGATCGCGTCCTCGAAGCAGGCCACGTTGGCGAAATACAGGGCGCCGTCGAAGCGCACGATCACGATCTCCTCGTCCTTGTTCGTGGTACCCGCGCGTTCCTCCAGATGACCGTCGGTGCCGCGGCCGAGGATCGCCATGTGCGGGCGCATCGTCCGCAGCAGGTACAGGATCACCGCCAGACCGGCACCGACCAGGATGCCGAGGTCGAGGTGCGGCGCGAAGGTCAGCGTGGCGGCGAAGGTGGTGACTGCGGCGGCACCGTCGTGACGGTGCGCCTGCCAGGCGTGCAGCATGGCCTTGAAGTTGATCAGTCCGATGACCGCCAGCATGATGACGGCCGCCAGCACGGCCTGTGGCAGGTGATGCAGCAACGGCGTCAGGAACAGCAGGGTGATCAGCACCACGCCGCCCGCGAACACCGATGACATCCCCGTTACCGCCCCCGCGTTGAGATTCACCGCCGAGCGGGAAAACGACCCGCTCACCGGATAGGATTGGCTGAAGCTGCCGACGATGTTGGCAAGTCCCTGGCCGATCAGTTCCTGGTTCGGATCGATGCGGGCGCGCGTCTTGACCGCCATCGCCTTGGCGATGGAAATCGCTTCCATGAAGCCCACCAGCGAGATGACGATGGCACTGGACAGCAGGGCCACCATCGCATCCCAGGAGAAGCTCGGCATTTCCAGGCGCGGCAGGCCGGACGGGATGTCGCCGACCACGGCGCCGCCGCCCGACAAATGGACCTCGTCGCCGCGCACGGCGCGCACGCGCCAGCGCTGGCCGTCGTGCGTCTGTCCGGTGGGTACGCGGTCCGTCAGGTACAGCACGGTATCGGCACCGTCGGCGACTTTGTGGAAGGCAAATTGCTGCAAGGCACGTTGTGCCCGCACCTGCTCGCGCTCGGCCTCCTTGCGCTCCGCCTGCAACAATTCGAGTTCGTAGCGCAGCGCAATCACGCGCCGGTCCAGCGTACCGTATGCCGCCGTCATCTGATTCAGTTCTTGCCGCCGCTCCGTGATGCGCCGTGCCAGCTCGGCGCCGATGCGATCCTTGTCCACCACCTTGTGCGCCAGCGTGCGCAGCTCGATGTCGTTGATCTGCCCGATGGTGGCGACGTTGCTGCGTTCGAAGCCAGTGGCCCAACTGACGAAGGTTGCCAGCGCGACCGCGATCAGCACGCCGGGCAACCGGGGTGCGTACCGGCGCAGTCCCCACATGATGGCGAAGGCGCCGAGGCCCATCAGCAGCGTCGGGACATGGGTATCGCCCACTTGCAGCAACACGCCCCAGATGTCCTGCATGAAGGATTCGCTGCGGCCGATCGAGACGCCGAGCAGCTTGTTGAGCTGCGACAGTCCGATGATGATCGCGGCCGCGCTGGTGAAACCGACGATCACCGGATGCGAGATGAAGTTGACCAGCACGCCGAGCCGGAACGCACCGAGGGCGAGCTGAATCAGGCCGACCATGCAGGCGAGCATGATCGCGAGTGCGATGAATGGTTCGGTACCGAGTGCCGCCAGCGGCGCCAGTGCCGAGGCCGTCAGCAGCGACGCCACTGCGACGGGTCCGGTCGCGAGCTGCGCCGACGATCCCCACAATGCCGCCACGATGCCTGGCAGGAACGCCGCGTACAGGCCGTAGTAGGCCGGCAGCCCCGCCAGTTGCGCATAGGCCATGGACTGCGGAATGAGCACCAGCGCCACCGAAATGCCCGCGATCAGGTCCGCGCGCCAATGCGTGCGCGCCGTCGGCAGCCAGTCGAGGAATGGCAGGAATGTCTTCGGGGGGTACATGGTTTTGCCGGGACGACCGTCGTGGTGTGAGGAGCGATATGCTACAGGATACGGTCGGCGGACCGCTCCTCATGCTGGACAGGTGCCCCGGCGTCATGAGTGCCGGAGCACCTGTCCGACCGCTACAGCGTCGCCGAGGCGTAGTCCGCCAGCCGTGAGCGCTCGCCGCGTTGCAGCGTGATGTGGCCGCTGTGTTCCCACTGCTTGAAGCGGTCGACGACGTAGGTCAGGCCGGAGGTGGTCTCGGTGAGATAGGGCGTGTCGATCTGCGCCACGTTGCCGAGACAGACCACCTTGGTGCCGGGTCCGGCGCGCGTGATGAGCGTCTTCATCTGCTTCGAGGTCAGGTTCTGCGCCTCGTCGAGGATGATGAAACGGTTGAGGAAGGTGCGCCCGCGCATGAAGTTGAGCGAGCGGATCTTGATGCGGTTGCGCAGCAGGTCGTTGGTCGCCATGCGGCCCCAGTCGCCGCCGACCTCGGACTTGGTGAGCACTTCCAGATTGTCCATCAGCGCGCCCATCCAGGGCGTCATCTTTTCTTCCTCGGTGCCGGGCAGGAAACCGATGTCCTCGCCCACCGGCACCGTCACGCGCGTCATGATGATTTCCTTGTAGATGTTCTCCTCCAGCGTCTGCGCGAGCCCGGCCGCGAGCGTCAGCAGCGTCTTGCCGGTGCCGGCGGCGCCGACCAGCGAGACGAAGTCGACCTGCGGGTCCATCAGCAGGTTGAGGGCGAAGCTCTGTTCGCGGTTGCGCGCGTTGATGCCCCAGACGGTATGGCGCGGATTGATGTAGTCGATGGCCATCTCGATGACCGCGCTGCCGTTCTCCAGATGTCGCACCAGGGCGGAGAAGGGCGTCTCGCCGCCGAGGTGCAGCAGCTGGTTGGGGTACCACTGCGCGACCATCGGGCCGGTGACGCGGTAGAAGGTGCGGCCGCTTTCCTGCCAGGACTCCATTTCCTTGCCGTGGCTGTCCCAGAAATCGGCCGGCAGTTCGCTCATGCCGCTGAACAGCAGCGTGACGTCGTCCAGCACCTGATCGTTGTAGTAGTCCTCGGCGTGGATGCCCAGCACCGCCGCCTTGATGCGCAGGTTGATGTCCTTCGACACCAGCGTGACGTCGATGTCCGGCCGTTCCTGCTGGAGCGCGAGCGCGGTGCCGAGGATGGTGTTGTCGGGCGTGTTGCCGGGCAGCGACTGCGGCAGGTGCGCCGGCATCACGCGGGTCTGGAAGAACAGCTTGCCGCTGCTGCCGAACTGCGAGTCGGTGAGGCCGGAACTGATGATCGGCAGGCCGCGCGCGATCTCCTCGTGGCTGGCGTCGCTCATCAGTTCGTCGACGAAGCGACTGACCTGACGCGCGTTGCGCGCGACTTCGGACACGCCCTTCTTGCCGCGGTCGAGTTCTTCCAGCACCACCATCGGCAGGAAGATGTCGTGCTCCTGGAAGCGGAACAGGGCGGTGGGGTCGTGCATCAGCACGTTGGTGTCGAGGACGAACAGACGTTTGCCGCGGATGTCTTTTTTGACCATGCGCTTGCCTCGGTTCAGGTGGTCGGGTGTGGTGTGGGTCGCCCGGCATGTCGATGGCCGCTGCGACGGGGAAAATCCGGGATGGGGCGGGGATCGTGCCTGCCGGTCGCTAGTGTCCTGAATCGGAGATTCGCAGTATTTCAGCGTGCCTGTCCGGGTGCCCGGCAAGGCGCTTGAGCGAAGGACGGGTGGTTCCCATGCGAGCGAAAGCAACGCCGCTGGGCGCCCGGACAGGCGCGCCCGCAGGGAGCCCCGCACAAGGTCCAATACGGCGTTGCGCTCCTTGACAAGGACTCGGCCATTGCCTGCGGAGCGCGCCTTGTCTTGGACCTTGTGCGGGGCTCTGAAACACTGCGAATCTCCGATTCAGGACACTAGGTTGCCGGCGTGGGGGTGGAAGCTTGGGTGGGCGGTAGGAATCAAGGTCCGTTCGCGCGGTGGGTTAGCGGGGCCGTCGCCGGATGGCGGTTTGGTCAGAGTGCCTTGAGTGCATCCAGGACCTCCTCGGCATGACCGGCGACCTTGACCTTGCGCCATTCGCGGCGCAGGACGCCGTCCCTGTCGATCAGAAAGGTGCTGCGTTCGATGCCGCGCACCTGTTTACCGTACATGTTTTTCAGTTTGATGACGTCGAACAGCGTGCAGACGCTTTCGTCCACGTCCGACAGCAGGTCGAAGGCGAAGCCGTACTTGGCCTTGAAGCGTTCATGCGAGGCGATGCTGTCGCGCGAGATGCCGAGCACGACCGCGTCCTTGCGCGCGAGTCTGGCATGCAGTTCGTTGAAGTCGCGACCCTCGGTGGTGCAGCCGGGCGTGTCGTCCTTCGGATAGAAATACAGGACGACGTGCTTCCTGCCGCGGAAATCCGACAGGCGGATGCCCTTGTCGCCGGTGGCCGGCAGTTCGAAGTCGGGGACCGTCTGGCCGATTTCGATCGCCGTCACGCGCTCAGCCCTTGATGGGTTCGATGACGCCGTCGAGGTTGAGGGCGTCGCAGAAATCGAGGAAGTCCTCGCGCAGGCTCGCGATGTGCACGTCGGCCGGGATCTCGACCGTGATGTGGGCGGAGAACATCGGCGTCGCCGTGTGCGCGGCGCTGTAGGCGGCGGTCGACATCTCCTGGATGTTGATGCCGCGGGCGGAGAAGAAGCCGGCGAGCTGATGCACGATGCCCGGCTGGTCGAGCGCGACCACGTCCACCGAATAGGGCAGAAAGCGCCCTTCGGTGCGGCGCGGGCCGGTGCGCCGGGTGTGGATGTCCAGCCCGTGCTGGCGTTGCAGGGTGGCGAGCGAACTGTCCAGTTTGCCGAGCGTGCTCCAGTTGCCGGTGACCAGCATGATGACGGCAAACGTGCCGCCCAGCACCGACATGCGGCTGTCCTCGATGTTGCAGCCGCTGTCGAGGATGGTCTTGGACAGGCCTTCGACGATGCCGGGATGGTCTTCGCCGATGGCCGAAATGACGAGGTGGGTGCTCATGGCGTGGCGTGGTCGCTGGTTCGGCTGGCAGGGGTTGGAGGTCGGCTGAAAGAGTATCAGGTCAGGGGCAGGCTTGCCTATGGATCGCCTGCGGATGGCCCGGCGAACCTCAACATGGCCGCGCGCTCGCTTGTCACGGCAGGGCCGGCTAAGTACCATGGCGCCTTGCATTTTTCCGGAGGTGGCGATGTTTCACGGTAGCATGGTGGCCCTGGTGACGCCGATGCAGCCCGATGGGGCGCTGGACGAGGAGGGCTTGGCCCGTCTGGTCGAGTTCCACGTCGACAAGGGCACGGACGCGCTGGTGGTCGTCGGTACGACCGGCGAATCCGCCACGGTCGACTTCGACGAACACTGCCACATCATCCGCCGTTCGGTCGAACTCGCCGCCGGTCGCCTGCCGGTCATCGCCGGCACCGGCGCCAACTCCACCACCGAGGCGATCCAGCTCACGCGCTGTGCCATGGAAGCCGGCGCCGACGCCTGCCTGCTGGTGACGCCTTATTACAACAAGCCGACGCAGGAAGGCCTGTATCTGCACTACAAGGCCGTTGCCGAAGCGGTGGCGATTCCGCAGATTCTCTACAACGTGCCGGGCCGTACCGCGGTCGATCTCAAGACCGAGACGGTCGAGCGCCTGGCCGGCATTTCGAACATCGTCGGCCTCAAGGATGCCACCGGCGATCTGGAACGCGCGCGCGAACTGATCGCCCGCTGCGGCGGTCGTCTGGACCTGTTCAGTGGCGACGATGCGACGGCGATGGAATTTCTGCTGCTCGGCGGCAAGGGCGTCATCTCGGTGACCGCCAATGTGCTGCCGGCGGAGATGCATGCGATCTGCGAAGCCGCGGCCGTCAGCGATCGCGCGACGGCGGAGGCGATCAACCGCCGCATCGATCCGATGCACCACGCGCTGTTTCTCGAATCCAACCCGATTCCGGTCAAATGGGCCCTGCATGAGATGGGGTTGATCGGAACCGGTATCCGGTTGCCGTTGACGCCCCTGTCGGAACCGATGCGCGAGCCCTTGCGGGCGGCGATGCGTCAGGCCGGCATTCACTTCTAACCGTCCACCCGACCAGCGAAGGCCATGATGTCGAACCCCCGTTTCAAGGCCCTGATGGGCTGTGCCGTTCTGACCGCCCTCGTGGGCTGCTCGACACTGGAGAACGCCGTCGGCGATCGCCGGCCCGACTACCGCGGTGCGCGGACCACGCCGACGCTGGAGATCCCGCCCGACCTGACCGGACCGGAGATGGACGAAACCTACACCGTGCCGGCGCGCGACGTACCCGCGAGCGCGGTGGACGCGGCCCGGCGCGCACCTGCGGTCGGTACCGGCGCGGTTGCGGCCAGCGGCGTATTGCCAAGTTACGAAGGCATGCAGTTGCGGCGCGAGGGCGACGTGCGTTGGATCGAGTTCACGGACGCCACGCCGGAACAACTGTGGCCGAAGCTGCGTGACTTCTGGCGCACGCAGGAGATCGAGATCCTGCGCGACGATCCGGCCGTCGGCGTGATGGAGACCGAGTGGGTCGAGAATCGCGCCGGCATCCCGGTGGACGGCATCCGCCGCGTCATCGGTCGCGTGTTCGATCGCCTGTACGACGCCGGCACGCGCGACAAATTCCGCCTGCGCGTCGAGCGTGAGAACGGACGCACCAACGTCTATCTGGTGCACCGTGGCGCCGAGGAAATGATCGAGGGCGAGACGGTCGCGCGCTGGGTCATGCGCCCGTCCGATCCCGAACTCGAGGCCGAAATGCTGAGCCGCCTGCTGGTGTTCCTCGGCCGTTCGGAGGGCGAGGCCGAAAGCATGCTGGCCGCCAGTGGCGACAGCGCCGTTACCGCCGAAATCGTCGAGAGCGATGGTCGCCCCGCGTTGCGGGTGAACCAGCCGCTGAACCAATCGTGGCGTCGCGTCGGCGTGGCGCTCGATCGCGCCTCGCTCGCGGTGGACGAACAGCGTCGCGACGACGGCGTCTATTTCGTCACTTATCACGGCGAGTATCAGGCGCAGAGTGGCCTGATGGGGCGTCTGTTCGGTGTCGGCGGTCGTCTGCGGGAAGACGCGCGGTATCAGATCCACCTGATCGAGCGCGGCGACGTCACCGAGATCGTCGTCTACACGCATGGCGGTGATGCGCCGCCGGCCGGCGAGGCGCGTCTGGTGCTGGAACGCCTGAAAACCGAGCTCCGCTGAAGACGGTCGCCGAACCGGGCCCGTGCGCTTCGCCTCGCTCGGCAGCGGCAGCAGCGGCAATGCGCTCCTGATCGAGACGGGTGGAACCCGCGTCCTGGTGGACTGCGGGTTTTCGCTGGCCGAACTCGAGCGCAGACTGTTGCGGCTCGGCTGCGAACCTGCCAGCCTCGACGCGGTGCTGGTGACGCACGAGCACAACGACCACATCGGCTGCGCCTCGCTGCTGTCGCGCCGTCACCGTCTGCCGGTATGGATGACGGTCGGCACCTTCAACGCCTTGTGCGAGCGCGGCGCACGCAACGGTGTTTCGGGCGAGCCGTCGTTCCATGCCGTCGAGACCTTCCACGCGCACGACGCCTTCGCCCTCGACGGGCTGAACGTCGAACCCTATCCCGTCCCTCACGACGCACGCGAGCCGAGCCAGTTCGTGTTCGGTGACGGTGTGCGCCGTATCGGCCTGCTGACCGATACCGGTCACATCACCCCGCATATCGAACGCATGCTCACGGCCTGCGATGCGCTGCTGGTCGAATGCAACCACGACAGCGCACTGCTCGCCGCCGGCCCCTATCCGCAGGCGCTCAAGGCGCGCGTCGGCGGGCGCTTCGGCCATCTCTCCAACGCACAGACGGCCGAGCTGCTGGCACGTCTGGACCTGTCGCGGCTGCAACACATCGCCGCGCTGCATCTGAGCGACACCAACAATCGGCCCGATCTGGCGGCCGCTGCCGTGTCCGCAGCACTCGGCTGCGAACCGGACTGGGTCACGGTCGCCGACCAGACCGACGGTTTCGGCTGGCGCGATCTGGCCTGAGGGGGTGTTTGGAAAATGAACCGTACCGGACATGCGTCACCCGCCATATGCACGCTTTCCGGCTCCGGCATGTCCGACTACCGTCGGTACGCCTTTTCGCCCGGCCGTTGCCGCGCGAACTCCGAAGACGGTTCGACGAGGCCGGGCGAGTTACTTTCTTTGCTTGTCCAAAGAAAGTAACCAAAGAAAGGACACCCCACGGGACCGCCCTTCGGGCAAGCCCTGGCCTGACCTGCTCCGGCCGGGCCGTTCCGACGCGACTTCCTGTCGCGGCGGAACTGAATGGGCCATCCGTGGCCCATTCGCCCGGCCTCCACAGGCCAGTCCAGGGCGGTCCCAAGGGGGATTGGCCCTTCGTTCAGTCTGCTGCCGAGCTACTGGCTAAAAGCGGTGACGGTTTTGTAAACATCCTACGAGATGGACAGGCGACGGACTTCGCTGCCAGAATCGATATCTTTCAATGCAACACGCATCCGGCGAGGCCCCGCTCTCAAGCCATGACCTCCGTTCCCCAGCAGGCGTCAAGGCAGACGGTCGGCTATACACTGAACGGAAATCGCTACCTCAACGTCACCAGCCGCTGTACGCTGCGCTGCGCGTTCTGCCCCAAGTTCCATCGCGAGTGGACGGTGCGCGGCCATGCGCTGCGCCTGTACCAGGACCCGGCGGTGGAGGAGATGGTGGCTGCGGCGGGCGATCCGCGCGAGTATGACGCGGTGGTTTTCTGCGGACTCGGCGAGCCACTGCTGCGCCTGGGTGCCGTGATCGAGACCGCACGACGTCTGCGCGACAAGGGCGCGACGCGCATCCGCATCAATACCGACGGCCTGGCCAGTCTGATTCACGGCGAGGACGTCACGCCGCGTCTCGCCGGCCTGATCGACGCGCTCTCCATCTCGCTCAATGCGCAGGACGCGGCGACCTACGCACGCCACTGCCGGCCGACGCGGGGGGGCAGCTTCGAGGCGGTGCTCGATTTCGCGCGCAAGGCGCGCGAGCACGTGCCCGAGGTGGCGCTGACCGCGATCGATGGTCTGGAGGGCGTCGACATCGCCGCCTGCGAGGCGATCGCCCGCGATCTCGGGGTCGGTTTCCGCCGCCGGGTGCTCGACGTCGTCGGCTAGTCGGGTTTCGAGTGGCACTGACCGACTACATCAACACGATGGGCCGTCATCTGCGTGCGCGCCACGGCGAACGCGTGCACAAGCTGTGCGTGAGCGCCGGTTTCGTGTGTCCGAACATGGACGGCAGCAAAGGGCGCGGCGGCTGCACCTTTTGCAACAATGCGAGCTTCGCACCGCAGGGGCAGGATGGCGGCGAGGTCGCCCGCCAGCTCGCGGCCGGTCGCGCGGTAATCGCAAAGCGCACCGGCGCACGGCGCTACCTCGCCTATTTTCAGGCCTATACGAATACGCACGCCGAGCTGTCGCGCCTGCGTGCGCTGTACGACGAGGCGCTCGCCCAGCCCGGCGTGGTCGGCCTGTCGATCGGCACGCGGCCCGACTGCGTGCCCGAGCCGGTGCTCGATCTGCTTGCTGACTATCGCGACCGCGGGCACGACGTATGGCTCGAACTCGGCCTGCAATCGGCCTTCGACGAGACGCTCGCGCGCGTCAACCGCTGCCACGACTTCGCCGAATACCATGACGCCGTGACCCGGGCGCGCCGCCGCGGACTGTCGGTGTGCACGCATCTGATCGCAGGCCTGCCGGGCGAGACCGACTGGCATGCACGCGAGACGCTCACGCGGGTACTCGATCTCGGGACCGACGGCCTCAAACTGCATCCGCTGCACGTCGTGCGCGGCACGCAGCTCGCGAAGGACTGGCAGCGCGGCGGCTATCGGCCCTGGACCATGCAGGAATACGTCGCCACCGCCGCCGACCTGATCGCAATGACGCCGCCCGCCGTCGTCTATCACCGCCTCACCGCCACCGCGCGCGAGCCGTTGCTGCTCGCACCCGCCTGGTGTGCCGGGAAATGGCAGGTGCTGAATGCCATCGAACGCGAACTCGCGCGCCGTGGCGCACGCCAGGGTTCGCGCTTGTCGCAAGTCAATAAGGTGGCGGTTTTCGGCTGACATCGATCGCGTGATGCCGGATATTCGCGGCACCATGAAACAAGCCATCGAACTGGTCTGTCCGGCGGGGGCGATGCCCGCGCTGCGCGCTGCCGTCGACCACGGCGCCGATGCGGTCTACGTCGGCCTGCGCGGGCCGACCAACGCGCGCAACTTCCCCGGCCTCAACTTCGATGCCCACACCCTCCCGGCCGCGATCGACTATGCACACCGGCGCGGCACGAGACTCTTCGTTGCGCTCAACACCTATCCCTCTCCCGAGCAATGGACGGCCTGTACGGCGGTGATCGACGCGGCTGCCGCCTGCGCTGCCGATGCGTTGATCGTCGCCGACATGGGCCTGATGGGCTATGCCTGCGAACGCCATCCGGACCTGCCGCTGCACCTGTCGGTGCAGGGCTCGGCGACCAGCTACGAGGCGCTCAACTTCTATCACGAGCACTTCGGTATACGCCGTGCCGTGCTGCCGCGCGTGCTGTCGCTGGCGCAGGTGCGCCACGTGATCGAACAGGCGCGTCCCGAGATCGAGGTGTTCGGCTTCGGCAGCCTGTGCGTGATGGTGGAGGGGCGTTGCACCCTGTCCTCGTGGGCGACCGGTCAGTCGCCGAACAGTTGCGGCGTCTGTTCGCCGGCGCACGCAGTGCGCTGGGAGGAGGGCGCGGACGGTCGGCGTGCGCGCCTGAACGGCGTGCTCATCGACCGCTTCGGCGCTGCCGACAAGGCCGGCTATCCGGTCGTCTGCAAGGGTCGCTACGAGGTCAACGGCCAGACCATCTACGCGCTCGAAGAGCCGACCAGCCTGTCCACGCTCGATATCCTGCCGGAGTTGCTGAACACCGGCGTGCGCGCACTCAAGGTCGAGGGTCGTCAGCGCAGTCCGGCCTATGTCGCGCAGGTGACGCGCGTGTTGCGCGCGGCGCTCGACGCGCTGCATGCCGATCCGCAACGCTTTGCCGTCCGGCCCGAATGGAGCCGCGAGCTCGGCCGCGTCGCCGAAGGCCAGACCCACACCCTCGGTGCCCTGCACCGTTCGTGGCAATGAGCCATGAAGCTGTCGCTCGCTCCCATTCCCTACCTCTGGCCGCGCGACGATGTGCTCGCGTTCTACCGCGCCGTCGCAGACTGGCCGGTCGACGTCGTTTATCTCGGCGAGACGGTGTGTCCCAAACGGCGCGTATTGCAGGGCCGCGACTGGCTCGCGATCGCAGACAGGCTCGCGGACGCCGGCAAGGAAGTGGTGCTGTCCACGCTCACGCTGGTCGAGGCGGAGTCCGAGCTCATCTCGCTGCGCCGCATGGCCGACAACGGCCGCTGCATGGTCGAGGCCAACGACGGCAGCGCGCTGGCGCTGCTGGCGGGCAAGAATGGTTTCGTCATCGGTGCGCACATCAACGTCTACAACGCGCACAGCCTCGCCGTGCTTGCGCGCATGGGCGCGCGGCGCTGGGTGGTGCCGGGCGAGCTGCCGGCTGCGACGCTGCGCCAGATCCTCGCCGAGCGCCCGCGGGGTCTCGAAACCGAAGTCCTGGTGGCCGGTCGCGTGCCGCTCGCGTTTTCCGCACGCTGCTTCACGGCCCGCGCCCATGATCGCGGCAAGGACGAATGCGGCATCGTCTGCGAGCGCTACCCCGACGGTCTGCGCCTGCGCACGCAGGAGGCACAGGACTTTCTTACGCTGAACGGCGTCCAGATCCAGTCCGCGGGTGCGGCAAACCTCGCCGGCGCGCTGCCCGAGATGCGGGCGCTCGGCATCGACGTCGTGCGCGTCGTGCCGTTGATCGAAGGGACCGAAGAAGTGACAAGGACGCTGCGCGCCGCAATCGACGATGTCGTGGATGCAGCAACGGCCGAGCGCGCACTGTCGGCGGTACTCCCCGCGCCGGCCTGCAACGGCTACTGGCAGGGCGAGGCGGGGATGGCGTGGCGGGAGGCGGAGGGGATGTAGCGCTACCGTGTCAGACGGACGGGGAGGGTCGGCAGTCGTGAGATCGCGGCTGCGAGCTGAGTGCCCATCCGATCGCCGAGCACCGAACGCGCATGGGCCTCGACGTCGAATTCCACCGCATCGAGCAGGTTCTTGAGATACAGCCCGGCCTCGGTTTCGCCTTCGAGGCTCAGGCGGCGATCGAAAAACAGCGTGTCGGGGTCTTCCTCGCGCAGGGCGAGTTTGAGAAAGTCCTCGGTGCTGCCGCTGATGCGGACGTCGAAGGCGCCGTCGGCCGCCGGCGCGAGACGGCCGCGGCGGACGTGGAAATGCAGTTCACGGCCGCTGTCGGTGATGCGCAGTGCCAGGCGCTTGCCTTCGAGGTCGGCCAGCGCGGGGGCGAAGGACTGGCCCCGCATGAGGAAATTGCCGATGAGCGACAGGGCGCGGCCATGGAGCGGTCCGGGCAATGCGCGCAGCAGCAGCGACACCGGCGGCAGCGCGCGCGTGGCGGAGAGACGGGGCAGGGCGGGCAGTCTCGTCATCGGCCGGTTCATCGACCCTGTTCCTTGTCGCACTCGATCAGCGCATAGGCCGAGTGGTTGTGGATGGACTCGAAGTTCTCCGACTCCACGACGTAGGCGCCGATGCGGTCGTCGGCATTCAGGCGCACGGCGACGTCGCGCACCATGTCCTCGACGAACTTCGGATTGTCGTAGGCACGCTCCGTCACGTACTTCTCGTCCGGGCGCTTGAGCAGGCCGAACAGTTCGCACGAGGCCTCGCTTTCCACCAGTTCGATCAGTTCCTCGATCCACACGAAGCCGCAGAGGCGCGCATTGACGGTGACGTGCGAGCGCTGGTTGTGCGCGCCGTAGGCCGAAATCTCCTTCGAGCAGGGGCAGAGGCTGGTGACCGGCACCACGACCCGGATGTTCATGTGGGCCTGGCCGTCGTGGACTTCGCCGATGAAGGTGACGTCGTAATCCATCAGGCTCTGCACGCCGGAGATGGGCGCGCGCTTGTTGACGAAATAGGGGAATGCCATCTCGATGTGGCCGGAGGCGGCTTCGAGGCGTTCGGCCATTTCCGTCAGCATGACCTTGAAGGAATCCACCGTCAGCTCGCGTTCGTGGCTGTTCAGGATGTCGACGAAACGCGACATGTGCGTGCCCTTGAAGTTGTGGGGCAGGTTCACGTACATGTTGAAGCGGGCAATGGTGTGCTGCTCGCCACCGCTGCGGTCGCGCACGCGTACGGGGTGGCGTACGTCGCGGATACCGACCTTGTTGATCGGGATGCGGCGAGTATCGGCGCTGGACTGCACGTCCGGGATGGCCGTGTCGGTGGCGACGATTTTGGGCTTGGAGGCCGTTTTGCTCATGGATTCGTACCGTTCTGTTCGATGGTCAGTGTAACGCAGGCGGGTGCGCGTCGCTGTCGAGTCGGCCATGTCGTCGGCTGAGCCGGACGGATGGGCCGGTCTATTTCTTAGTGGAATGCTCGGATATTAGCCGGCCCGACGTGCCGGTGCAATCCCGTTGTGCGAGCCGTGCCTCGATGGCGGCGAGGATGCCGGCGGCGTCCAGGCCCGCGTCGGCGAGCAGTTCCTCGCGGCTGGCGTGTTCCTGGAAGCGGTCGGGCAGACCGAGGTTGAGCGTGGGAATGCCGAAGTCTGCACGACTCAGGTATTCGTTGACGGCGCTGCCGGCGCCGCCGGCGATCGCGTTTTCCTCCACCGTCACGATCAGGTCGTGGCGCAGCGCGAGGTCGCGGATCAGGGATTCGTCGAGCGGTTTGACGAAACGCATGTTGGCGACGGTGGCGTCCAGCGTCGCGGCGGCATCGATCGCGTTCTTGAGCGGGCTGCCGAACACGAGCAGTGCGACGCGCGCACCCTGGCGCACGACCTCGCCGCGTCCGAGCGGCAGCGCGCGCAGTTCGTCGTCGATGGCGCGGCCGGGGCCGCGTCCGCGCGGGTAGCGCACGGCCGTCGGTCCGTCGACCAGGAAGCCGGTGTAGAGCATCTGGCGGCATTCGTTCTCGTCCGCCGGCGTCATCAGCACGAGGTTCGGGATGCAGCGCAGGTAGGACAGGTCGAAGCTGCCGGCGTGGGTGGGGCCGTCGGGCCCGACCAGTCCGGCGCGGTCGATCGCGAACAGCACGGGCAGATCCTGTATCGCGACGTCGTGGATCAACTGGTCGTAGGCGCGCTGCAGGAAGGTCGAATAGATCGCCACCACCGGTTTCAGGCCCTCGCAGGCCATGCCGGCCGCCAGCGTGAGGGCGTGCTGTTCGGCGATGCCGACGTCGAAATAGCGGTGCGGAAAGCGTTTGGCGAACTCGACCAGACCCGATCCCTCCGACATGGCCGGGGTAATGCCGACCAGGCGTTCGTCGCGCTCGGCCATGTCGCACAGCCACTGGCCGAACACCTCGGTATAGGTCGGTGCGGCCGGCGCAGTGGCGGGAGGCAGGCCGACCTCGGGGTCGAAGCGGCTGACGCCGTGATAGCGGCAGGGATCTTCCTCGGCCGGGGCGTAGCCCTTGCCCTTGCGGGTCACGATGTGCAACAGCCGCGGACCTTCCAGCGCGCGCAGATTGCGCAGCGTCTTGACCAGTCCCGGCAGATCGTGGCCGTCGATCGGCCCGAAATAGTTGAAACCCATCTCCTCGAACAGCGTGCCGGGGGCGATCATGCCCTTGACGTGTTCCTCGGCGCGGCGCGCGAATTCCCACATCGGCGGCATCGCGCTGAGTATCCGCTTGCCGCCCTCGCGCACGGTGGTATAGGTCGGGCCGGACAGAATGCGCGTGAGGTATTTGTTCATCGCCCCCACGTTGGGCGAGATCGACATGTCGTTGTCGTTCAGGATCACCAGCAGGTCGGCCTTGAGATCGCCGGCGTGATTCAGTGCCTCGAAGGCCATGCCGGCGGTCATGGCGCCGTCGCCGATCACCGCCACCACCTGCCGTTGCTCGTCCTTGTTGCGGGCGGCGAGCGCCATGCCGAGCGCGGCGCTGACCGAGGTACTGGAATGGCCGACGCCGAAGCTGTCGTATTCGCTCTCCGATCGGCGCGGAAAACCGGCCGGTCCGTCTTTCTGGCGCAGCCTGGCCATCGCCTCGCGGCGGCCGGTCAGTATCTTGTGGGCGTAGCTCTGATGCCCGACGTCCCACACCAGACGGTCGTAAGGCGTGTTGAAGACGTGGTGCAGCGCGACCGTCAGTTCCACCGTGCCGAGGTTGGCCGCCAGGTGGCCGCCGGTGCGTGCGACCGAATGGATCAGGAAGCTGCGCAGTTCCGCCGTGACGGCCGACAGCTCGCCCGGATTCAGGCTGCGCAGATCGGCGGGGGAGTGGATGCGTTCCAACAGGGGAAAGACGGGATCGGACATGGGGAACCGCTTCGGCCTAAAGGCGAATTATCGGAACTGAGCGGGGATGGCGCAACCGCGGGTCAGTCGGCGGGTCAATGGATGCGTCGCACGATGTATTCGGCGATCCAGCGCAACAGGTCGGCATCGGGGCCGAAACCGGCGAGATGACCCAGTGCCCGGTCGACCAGCGTTGCTGCCTCGGCGCGCGAGGCATCGAGGCCGATGATCGACGGGTAGGTCGGCTTGTTCAGTGCCTGGTCGGCGCCTTTCTGCTTGCCGAGGGTCTCCGTCTCGCCCTCCACATCGAGGATGTCATCACGGATCTGGAACGCGAGGCCGATGCATTTGGCGTACTGGTCGAGCTGGTCCAGTTGCACCGGATCGCTCCCCGGCGCAGCCAATGCCCCCATCAACACGCTGGCGCGGATCAGCGCGCCGGTCTTGTGGACGTGCATGTTCTCCAGTTGCGCGATGTCGAGCGCCTTGCCGACCGAGTCGAGGTCGATGGCCTGGCCGCCCGCCATGCCGCGCGAGCCGGAGGCGCGCGCCAGCAGTTCGATCATGCGCAGGCGCGTCTCGGCGTCCGTCCGCATCGCCGGGTCGGTGGCCAGGATCAGGAACGCGAGCGACTGCATCGCATCGCCGGCCAGGATGGCCGTCGCTTCGTCGAAGGCCTTGTGACAGGTCGGCTTGCCGCGGCGCAGGTCGTCGTCGTCCATCGCCGGCAGGTCGTCGTGGATCAATGAATAGACGTGGATCAGCTCGACCGCGGCGGCGGGACCGTCCAGGCGTTCAGGGGGTACGCCCATGGCACGGCCGGCGGCATAGAGCAGCACCGGCCGGACGCGCTTGCCGCCGCCCAGCGCCGAGTAACGCATCGCCTGATGCAGGCGGGCCGGATGCGTATCCGCAGGCGGAATCCAGCGCGCCAGGGCGGTCTCCGCCCGCTCGCGCAATGTCTGCACGAGATTGTCGATGACGGCGCTCATGCCTCCGGTTCGACGTCGCCGGGCGTCTGCCAGTCGGCTTCTTCATCGTCGGCGCCGAGAATGCGCACCCGCTGTTCCGCCTGCTTGAGTGCTTCCTGGCAACTGCGGCTCAGGGCGACGCCGCGTTCGAATTCCTTCAGGCTCTCTTCCAGGCTGAGTTCGCCCTTTTCCAGGCGTTGTACCAGGGCTTCGAGTTCCTGGAGGGCCTGTTCGAAGTCCTGCGGACTGGATTGCGGCTTGCGGGGCACGGGTGTTCCGGGGTCGATGGTGGGTGGCGTCAAAGCGTAATGATTCGATGGGTAAGGGTCAAACCCGGTCGTCCGAGGCGGCTCTCCGGGGAATTGACAACGTTCGGGATCGGGACTAGATTCCCGAAACGATTTAGAATAGCTCTAGATCCTGGCAATCATCCTTCCCACCAACCATTCGGAGTAGCGACTATGGAGCTCAAAGGCAGCAAGACCGAAAACAACCTGAAGGAAGCCTTCGCCGGCGAATCGCAGGCCAACCGCCGTTATCTGTACTTCGCAGCCAAGGCCGATGTGGAAGGCTACAACGACGTGGCGACGGTATTCCGCTCCACCGCCGAGGGCGAGACGGGTCATGCTCATGGCCATCTGGAATACCTGGAGGCCTGCGGCGATCCGGCCACCGGCATGCCGTTCGGCGGCACCCCGGACAACCTGAAGACCGCCATCGCCGGCGAGACGCACGAGTACACCGACATGTACCCGGGCATGGCCAAGGCGGCCCGCGACGAAGGCTTCGATGAAATCGCGGACTGGTTCGAGACGTTGGCCAAGGCCGAGCGCTCGCACGCCAACCGCTTCCAGAAGGCCCTGGACACGCTGGCCTGATCCTCGGCATTGCCGTCGATCCCGGGGCCGGTCACGCCGGCCCCGGTCCTTTCTTGTAGCGACCGATCTGGTAGCGACCGAATCCAAACGAACACAAGCGAGGGCACCATGTCCGCACCGATCGAAAGACAGCGCGAGGGCAATCTGGAGGCGCCGACCCGTCATCCGCTCGACTGGCGCAATCCGGATTTCTACGACGAGGCATCCCTGTTCAAGGAGCTGGAGCGGGTCTACGACATCTGTCACGGCTGCCGACGCTGCATCAGCCTGTGCAACTCGTTCCCGACGCTGTTCGATCTGGTCGACGAATCCGAGAGCATGGAAGTCGACGGGGTGGCGAAGGCCGACTACTGGAAGGTGGTCGACCACTGCTACCTGTGCGACATGTGCTACATGACGAAGTGCCCCTACGTGCCGCCGCATCCCTGGAACCTGGACTTCCCGCATCTGATGCTGCGGGCCAAGGCGGTGAAGCACAAACAGGGCGGCAGCCGGCTTGCCCACCGCATCATGAGTTCCACCGACCTCGTCGGCAGCCTGGCCGGCATCCCGGTCGTGTCCGGCGTGGTCAACGCCACGAATCGCAACAAGGCCTTCCGCGGCCTGCTCGAAAGGCTCATGGGCGTGCATCCCGACGCGCGCCTGCCCGAGTATCACAGCGACACCAGCCGGCGACGCCTGAAGGGTCACGCGAGCGCGGTGTCCGCGCCGCGTGCCGCCGGCCGCACCACCGGCCGCGTCGCGCTGTTCGCGACCTGCTACGGCAACTACAACGAACCCGATCTGGCAGTCGATCTGGTCAAGGTGTTCGAGCACAACGGCATCGGCATGCGTCTGCTCGACCACGAGCGCTGCTGCGGCATGCCCAAGCTGGAGCTGGGTGACCTCGAAGCCGTCGCGCAGGCCAAGGACGTCAACATCCCGGCCATGCTGCGTGCCATCGACGAGGGCCATGACATCGTCGCGCCGGTGCCGTCCTGCGTGCTCATGTTCAAGCAGGAACTGCCGCTGATGTTCCCGGACGACGCCGACGTCGCGCGCGTCAAGGAGCATATTTTCGATCCCTTCGAATACCTGATGCTCAGGCACAAGGAAGGTCTGCTCAACACCGACTTCCGGCAATCGCTCGGCAAGGTCGCCTATCACGCCGCCTGTCACCAGCGAGTGCAGAACGTCGGCCAGAAGACGCGTGAGGTGCTGTCACTGGTGCCGGAGACGCAGGTCGAGATCATCGAACGCTGCTCCGGTCACGACGGCACCTATGCAGTGAAGAGCGAGTTCCACGAGATCTCGATGAAGATCTGCAAGCCGGTGGTGAGCCGGGTGCAGAAGGCCGAGGCGAAGCACTTCGCCAGCGACTGCCCGATGGCCGGCCGGCACATCGAGCATGGCCTTGCCGACGGCCGTGCGCACGAACATCCGATCACCCTGCTGCGTCAGGCCTACGGCCTTTGATGCACGAGGAGTCCGACGACGCCATGAACAAACTGACACGCGAAGATCTGTACAGTCTGGAAGACTACGCCGCCATGCGCGCCGACTTCCGCAACCGCGTGATGCAGCACAAGAAGCGCCGCCTGCTCGCGCTCGGCCCGCACGCCACGCTGCATTTCGAGGATCGCCTGACCATGCAGTACCAGGTGCAGGAAATGCTGCGCGCCGAGCGCATCTTCGAGGCCGCGGGCATCCAGGAGGAACTCGATGCCTACAATCCGCTGATCCCGGACGGCAACAACTGGAAGGTCACCTTCATGGTGGAATACGAGGACCCGGCGGTGCGCGCGCGCGAACTCGCCAGGCTCATCGGCATCGAGGACCTCGTGTGGGTGCGCGTCGCCGGCTTCGACAAGGTGTTCGCCATCGCCGATGAGGACATGGAACGCGAGAACGCCGAAAAGACCTCGTCCGTGCATTTTCTGCGTTTCGAACTCACGCCCGACATGGTACGGGCGGTCAAGGGTGGGGCCGACGTGTCGGTCGGTGTCGATCACGACCACTACCGTCACGCCGCAGAACCCGTACCGGCCGAACTGCGCGCCGCGCTGGCGGAAGACCTCGACGTTCAGTAGTCGTTCTCGTCGCGGCAACCGCCCATCCGGTCAGGTGCGGCGCGAAGGATCCACCGAGGCCCCTTTGCGGAGTGACACGCTTCAAGATTTCCGCTTGCCAACCCCGCCGATGCTGTGGCATATAAGGCCCTCCAAAGAACGAATATTGCCCCTGCCGACGAGTCGCAGGCGGCATCCATAGGATGGTTGACATGAAGTCGAAGCACAGCACCCTCATCGCCGAGCCGAGCCGAGCCGAGCCGAGCCGAGCCGAGCCGAGCCGAGCCGAGCCATGTAGGAGCGGCGGCAGCCGCGACCCGAACCCCCGGGCCCCTGCCGCAGCCATCGCGCCTGCCGGCGCTCCCACGACATCCCGATTTCCGTCGCGCGGGGCGAACCCGGCCACTGCGGCCGCCTCGTGTGGGAGCGGCTCCGCCGCGATCGGGGACGGCACTTCGCGACATCGCGGCAGAGCCGCTCCCACGACATCCGAATCTCCGTTTCCGCGCCGGATGAATCCGTTCCTCCGGCCGCTGCTGTATCCCCATTCCGTACCCGTTCACCCCATTCCGGGAGAAAACCCCATGCGCCATCTGTCCCTCGCCCTCGCGGCGATGCTTGCCGTGTCCGTCACGCCCGTCCACGCCGCCCTCAACGACACCGGCCAGGAGTTGTGCTACGACGCGTCCAACGCCGTCGCCGACTGCGCCACCGTGGCCGCGGACGACGGCGATCGCCCGCGCCAGGACGCGCGCTTCGGCCGCGATCCGGCCTTCGCTGCCAGTCAGTACAACAAGATCGGCGGTGGCGCGGCAGGCTTCGATTTCACGAAGATCTGCATGTCGGGCGAGGCGGCGGGGACGGGCGCATGCCCGGCAGACCCATCATCCGTCGATCCGTCGAATCCCGGCGCCAACGAATGGGCCTGCACCCGCGACAACCACACCAACCTGATCTGGTCGATCGAGACCAT
>JAQVJI010000186.1 GCA_028695255.1 Chromatiales bacterium
GCAGCGAAATCCGGGAAATGGATCGCCGCCGCGCTCAATCCCTGCGCGACGCAACGTAGAAGAAGGCGAAGATCGCGGTATGGACGGCGAGGCGGGTCCAGGCAAAGCCGGTCACCGTGAATGAACCGCCCGCGCCGCCGTTGCATACGAAAAGGAGGAGGCACCAGTGAACAGCCAGATGAGGAAAGCTCTGAGGATTCAGAGCATTTCGCTCTTGGAGGCTGGCCGTTCGCGACCGGTCAACGAGCCTTTACCCGATAGCCGCGCGGCGTCTCCAACAACCGAAGCTGCGGATCCACATGACCCTTGCGCCGGGCGACGCCGTAGTGGCTGTTTTCCTCAACATCCTCGTTGCCCCACTGGCTCCAGCCTTCGCGGCGGAAACGTGCGAAAAGCTCGAGGTACGGACCCGGCGAACAGGACTCGACCAGATCGTAGATCTCGTCCGGCTTGCGCGAGTGTTCGCGCTTGCGGCTCGTGAACAGGTTGACCTGGGTACGTCCCGGCGGCAGGGTGCGCATGCTGCCGCGCACGCCGAACAGAATCAGCTCCGTTACGTTCCTGAAGTAGAAACCGACGCCGCGCCCATCGGGGCCGCCATCCTTCCTCACCTTGTACCAGACGAGATTCGACTTGTAGGTGAAACCCCAGGCCTCCATCACCTTGAGTCCTTCCTGCAGCAGCGCGTTGGGGACCCAGAGGTAGAGATGGGACTTCGCCGCGGCGAGGCGGGAGACCGGCAGCTCCATGATCTCTTTCAGTTCCATGGTCGGGTAGCGGAGCAGCCGCCGGTGTTCCGGGGCCATCTTCCCGGTGCGATTCTGGAACTGCCAGGGCGGATCGGCCAGGATGGTCGAGTACTGACCCGCCATCTTGGTGGTCAAATCCTCGGACGGATTCGGTTCCGCGATGTTGTATACCTTCGCTGCCACGGCGAGTGCTCCTGTTCAGACTTTGACGACCTGCTTGGGGATTCCGATCAACAACAGCGGGCAGGGGTTGCCGACGCCACGACGAACCCGGTCTTCGAGTTTACGCCAATGGGTCGTGGCCTCTCCGAACTTGTCCGCGACGAACGCGTGTGCCCATCCTTCCTCGAAGGATCCCTTGGATACCGACGCTCGCTTGATGTTCTCGAGTTGTCTCTGGGTTGGCGAATAGTACTTCGAGAGCGCTGCCGACTCATTGATCCCGCTCTTCCTCGCAAACGCCGCGATCACTTCTCGAAGGGAGTCCTGTAGCGACGAGCCGCGGGTGATGATGGCTCCGATCGAGATCACGCCGTCCGCATGCAGACGCTTGAAATTCTCCAGGTCGCGGTCGAAAAACGGATCCTTGTTGTTCCACTCGATCTCCAGCGCGAACGTGCCGGTCGGGAATCGTTTGATGTGGTCGATCTCATGCGAGATGGACTCCTTTTCCACGCCATCAACGATCTTCTTGATCTCGAAGTTGTGCTTCGCCCAGCCGTAATCGTTCGTCAGTGCGCGGCGCAACCTTTGCGTGAGTTCGCCTTCCCCGCCGCCGCCCCGTACCAGTTCCTCGGCAGGGATCGTCACGTCCAGCAGGACGCGTTCCAACTCGATCGCGGCGTCGGCCATGTCGTGGGTCAGGATCGCCTCCGCATGGTGAAGCGCCATGACCTGGAAGCCCTTTTTCTTGATCTTCTCGAACATCGAAACCTGCCTGATTCCTGAAAATGCACGAAGTCCTGCCTGTCGGTGGATATCACCTCAAACCGTATGCAACTCCTCATCCCCCTTCCGCGGCGGCGGCAGTTCGGGCGCGCGGCGGCGGGTGGGCAGGTACAGGGTCTGGCCGTTGTCGAGCACGCCTTCGGCGGCTAGCCGCAGGCCCTTGCGGAAGCAGTGGCGGGCGGGGTCGCGTTCGCCGAGCTGTTCGAGCAGGTCGCCGAGTTCGCGGTAGGTGTCGGGACGCGGCTGGCTGGCGAGGCTGGCGTCGAAGTAGCCGCGGGCCTTGCCCCACAGGCGTTCGCGGCGGCACAGGCGGCCGAGTGCGAGCAGCAGGGCGGCGTTGCGTTCGAGTTCCCTTTCGCGCAGGAAGCGTTCGGCGAAGGCGATGGCGCGCGGCAGGTCCTGGTGCGGCATGCTGCCGTAGAGATCGATCAGCGTGTCGTGCCAGGCATGCCGCAAGGCGTTGCGCAGCACGCTTTCGGCGCGTGCGGTCTGGCCGAGCGTGGACAGCGCGTCGACGTAGGCGCAGGCGAGTGCCGGGCGTTCGCGCAGGTAGCGCGGCAGTGCGCGCCAGGCGGCGTCGAGTCCGGCGAGGTCGGCCGCCTTGGTCAGGCGCCCGATCTCGTCGCGCACGGCCGGGGTCTCGAAGGCGTCGAGCGCGACGTCGTCCATGTCCTTGAGTTTGCGCAGGCGCGGCAGCAGCGCGAACAGGCCGGCGCTGTCGCCGACGCGCTGCATGGCCAGCGCGCGCAGGCGCAGGGCATAGGGATGATCGGGGTCGCGCGTCTCGACCTGCTTGAGGATCGCGCGTGCGGATTCGGCGTGGCCGCGTTCGAGTTGGAACTCTGCCATGGTCAGCTCGGCGGCGAGACGGGCCTTGGGCTCGTGTTCCTGCGCGCGACGCAGATAGAGGTCGCGGCGGTCGTCGGCGCCGAGCATGTGGGCGCAGCGGGCGGCTTCGAGGTAATGCACCAGCGGCGCGTCGGTGCGGCGCGCGGCGCGCGTGAACAGGCGCTCGGCCTTTTCCCAGCGGCCCTCGGCCATCTCGGTCAGGCCGCGGTCGAGTCCGCGCCGGGCCAGCCGTTCGAGACGTTGTTTGCGCGCGCGGCGCATCCAGCCCGGGAAGGCCCAGACGCCGGCCAGCAGGCGCAGCAGCAGATACATCACGATGAAGGCGAGCACGCCGCCGAGCAGGAAGACGATCAGCGAGGTCTCGATCGTGTAATTGCCGTAGGCGAACAGGACATAGCCGGGTTCGTCGAGGAAGTAGTGGGTGCCGAGGGCGGCGGCGACCAGGATCAGCAGGGCGAAGAAGAGCGCGCGCATGGTCAGGGATTCCTTTCGTTGCCGCCGTTGGTCGCGGCGGGTTGCCGTTCGAGCAGCGTGAGCGTGCCGGTGACGTCGGGCAGTTCGAGTTCGAGCGAGAGACGGTCGAGGTCGGCGATTTCGTCCTGCACGCCGCGGCTCGCATCGTCCTGGAAATGCGTCGTCAGCAGTTCGCGCACGGCGGCGAGTTCGGCGTGATAGGCCGCGTCGTCCAGGCGCAGCGCGGCGAGTCGCGCGGTTTCGAGGCGCAGCACCAGCACCAGCCGCAGCAGGCGTTCGGTCTCGGTGTCGGGCAGGGCGCGCACCGGCTGGTCGTGACGGCGCACGGTGACGTACGTGCGCAACTGCTGCATCACCTCGTGCCAGGCGCGCTGCCACCAGGGCGCGTCTTCGGCCGGCGCGGCGACGCTCTCGCCACGTTCCGTCTCCAGGCCGCGCAGCGGCAGCAGGCCGGCCTGCGCAGTGAGCATTTTCAGGCGCAGCGCCGCACCGTCGACGTCGGGCCGCTGCACGGTCAGCACTGCCTGCATGTCCGTGGCGAGGCGCTCGCGCGCGGCGAGCAGGCGCGGGTCTGCAATTTCGGCCAGCGTGCGGTCGGCGGCACGCAGGGCGTCCACCGTGCCGTCGATGTCCTGCATCAGATGCAGGCGCTGATGGGCGACGCGCAGCAGGTGGCGCACCTCGGCCAGTCGCCATTCGCGCTGGCCGCGCGTGGTGATCTCCTGCATCCGCGCGAGTGCCTCCTCGGCCGCCGACTGGCGCGTGTCGCGCACCTCGGCGTCGGCACGCAACTGCCCGACCTCCGCGCGCAGTTCGCGCCGCAGATCGGCGACGCCGGTGTCGCCTTCCATGCGCGTGAGAGATTGGCGCAGTTCGTCCGCCGTGCGGTCCTGTGCCGCCAGTCGCTGGTCGAACTGCCAGTACAGCCAGCCGGCGGCGCCGAGCGCGGCGAGCGCGAGCAGCAGCGCCAGACCGGCCGGGCCGCTGCCGCGATGCGACGGGCGCGGGTCGGCGGCGGCTGGCTTGGCGGGCGCGGGTTTGTCGCCGGCCTTGGTTTCGGGTGCGCTGTCCGGTTTCGCCGTATCGGCCTGTGTCTGGCCGATGGCGGTGTTCTTGTCGTCGTTCACGTTGTCATTCATGGATTGGCTTCCTTCGTGGCCGCCCAGTCGAGCACGGCTTTCAGCATGGATTCGTCGCTCGGGTCCTCGGCCACCTGCACGGTGGCGCGGATGCCGAGTTCGGCGGCGGTGTCGCGCATGCGTTGGCTACCGACCACCAGCGGCGTGCGCCTGAGCCACATCTGGCCGAGCTGGCCGAGCATCCCGAACAGGTTGCGCAGGCCCTCGCTGCTGGTGACGGTCACCAGATGCACCTCGCCGCGCGACCACACGCGCAGCAGTTCGCCGACGTCGGTCTGCGGCCGTCCGCGGCGGTAGCAGTTGGCGTACTCGACCATCGCGCCACGCGCGGCGAAGGTCTCGGCCAGCAGTTCGCGTCCGCCGTCGCCGCGGAAGATGACGACGCGCCGGCCCTGCATGTCGGCCAGCCGCGGGTCTGCCAGCAGCGCCTCGCTGTCGAAGCGCTGCTCGGGACAGAAGTCGGCGCGATAGCCGAAGCGTTCCAGTTCGCGCGCCGTCTTGCGACCGATCGCCGCGATCTGCATGGACGGCGGCAGACGGCGGCGGGCGTGGATCAGATTCAGCGCGCGGTCGACGGCGTTCGGGCTGATGAACAGCGCGAGATCGAAGTCGTCCAGGCGCGCGACGACGTCGAGCAACGGCGCCATGTCGGCCGGTTCCAGGATTTCGAGCACCGGGAAGCGGATCGCCTTGGCGCCGGCCGCTTCGAGCGCGCTGCAGAAGCCGTCCGCCTGATGCGCCGGGCGCGTGACGACGATGCCGAGTCCGGCGAGCGGACCCGCGTCGTCCCGGTGTTCGTCCTGCCGTACAGCGGTGGCCATGTCCGCCCCTTTCAGGTGCCGGCCTCGATCAGGCCGAGTTCGCTCAGGATGCGGTCGGCGCCGCGCGCGAGCAGGCGCCGGGCCAGTTCGGCGCCGAGGTCTTCGGCGTCCGCCGGATCGCCGCTGACCGCCTCGTGCAGCACCTCGTTGCCGTCGGGCCGGCCGACCAGACCGTGCAGATGCAGCACGTCGTTTTCCAGCCAGGCATGGCCGGCGATTGGCACCTGGCAGCCGCCGTTGAGGCCGCTGTTCATG
>JAQVJI010000022.1:0-11374 GCA_028695255.1 Chromatiales bacterium
CGCGCGGTTCCGGCCCGAAGTTGAACCACGCCAGGAAGGTCAGTACGGCAACGATCAGCACCACCGGCACGAACACGCCGGCGACGCGGTCCACGATGCGACCGATGGCGGGTTTGGCGCCCTGCGCGCGACGCACCAGCTCGATGATGCGGGCCAGCGCCGTGTCGCGCCCAATGTGCGTGGCGCGCATCAGGAAACTGCCGCTGGTGTTGAGCGTACCGGTACTCACCGCGTCACCCGGATGCTTGGACTTCGGCATCGGCTCGCCGGTCAGCATCGACTCGTCGACGCGTGATTCACCATCCAGCAACTCGCCGTCCACCGGGATACGCTCGCCGGGACGCACGCGCAGCACTTCTCCGAGGCCGACGGTTTCCACCGGCACGTCCTGTTCGACGCCCTGACGAATCACCCGCGCCGTGGCCGGTTGCAGATCGAGCAGGCGCCGGATCGCCTGCGAGGTGCGGCGTCTGGCACGCGCTTCGAGCCAGGCGCCCAGATTGACGAAGGCGATGATCACCACCGCTGCCTCGAAATAGGGATGCCGTACCTGCTCGGGAAACAACCCGGGCCAGACCACCATCAACATCGAGTAGATCCAGGCGGCGCCAGTGCCTAGCGCGATCAACGTATCCATGGTCGCGTTGTGATGCCGGAAGGCCTTCCAGGCACCGCTGAAAAAATGCCCGCCGGCATAGGCCATGACGCCGACCGTCAACAGGCCGACGACGAACCAGAAACCGCGCGCGTGATCGAGGTGCGGAAACAGACCGAGCAGCATGTCGCCGACGAGCAATGGCAACGCCAGCGCGCTGGCCGCGAGTGTGCGATACAGACGCAGCCGCAGGGCCTGTGCCTCGGCCTCCGCCCGCCGCGCATCCTCGTCGCCCGCGGCCTCCATCGATGCCGCGTCGTAGCCCGCGTCCCGCACGGCTTCGATCAACGTTTCCGTTGCGGCGCGGCCGCTCACCTCGGCGCTGTGATCGGCGAAGTTGACCTGAGCCCTGATCACACCCGGCACCGCCGCGAGCGCCTGTTCGACCGCACTCACGCAGCCGGCGCAGCGCATGCCACCGATGCTCAGACGGGTCGTGGTCACTGAATCGCGGGGCGGGGAAGACATGGGTTGTGACTCCACGGGCATTTGCGAGCATTGGACCACAAATGTCGGGAGATGATCTGTCACGAAAGGCACAGAGGCCGCGAGGAGCCGACGGACGGCGCTGCTGCGATTTCAGTGCCTGCGATTGCGATCGATCTCCACCCAGGTGACGTAGATTTCGTCCTGCCACAAAGACTGGAACCAGGCGATGGCCGCGTCGATCTCCGCCGCCGTCAGGGCTGCGCCCCACGCCGGCATGTTGCCGAGTTCCGGCGGCGATCCGTCGCGGATCATGCTGCGCAGATCATCCAGCGGGTGATGCCATGCATGCGCGCTGCCATCGAGTGGCGGCGGCGGAAACTTGCCGTCGGCACCGCGATAGCGCCAGCCGGGATCGCCCTGTGCGCGGTCGCCGTGGCATTGTGCACAGTGGCGGGTGAAGAGCACCGCACCGGCCTCGACCTGCGCGCGGTCGTACCAGCGACCGGTCTCGGGATGGCGGTATTCGGCGCCGCCCCTGGGCGCCGACGGTTGGGGCTCGCCGCAGGCGGCGAGCCCCAATGCCAGCACGATGCCGACGGGGAGGCGTCGCATCCTCAGGTGCGGAAGCGCCCCACCAGTTCGCGCAGTTGTTCGGCGAGACGCGCCAGTTGTTCGGCAGCCGACGCCGTCTGGGTCGAGCCCGAGGAGGTCTCCTCGGCCACCGAACTGATGTTGTGGATGTTGCGGTTGATCTCTTCCGCCACCGCGCTCTGCTCCTCGGCGGCGCTGGCGATCTGCGCATTCATGTCGTTGATGGCGCGGATCGAATCCTGGATGTGCTCCAGCGCCGTCCCGACGCTGGCGGCGAGCTTGACGTTCTCGCCGACCTTCTCCTGTCCCTGGTTCATCACGACGACGGCGTGCTTCACGCCGGTCTGCAACTTCTCGATGATCTGCTGGATCTTGCGCGTCGAGTCCTGCGTGCGCTGCGCCAGCGTGCGCACCTCGTCGGCCACCACCGCAAAACCGCGTCCCTGTTCGCCGGCGCGCGCCGCCTCGATTGCCGCATTGAGCGCCAGCAGGTTGGTCTGCTCGGCGATTTCTCGGATCACGTCCAGCACCAGACCGATTTCCTGGCTGTCGTGCTCGACCGCATCGATCACCTCGGCGGTGTTCTTGATCTCGTTCGCCAGCCCCTCGATGGCCTCCATGTCCTTCATCACCACCTGCTTGCCCTGTGCTGCGGCATCGTTGGCGGTATGCGCCGCCGTCGCGGCGGATTGCGCATTGCGCGCGACCTCCGTGACGGTGGCCGTCATCTCGTTCATCGCCGTGGCGACCTGCTCGGTCTCCGAACGCTGCGTGTCGATGCCGCGATTGGTCTGCATCGCGACGGCCGCCACCTGTTGGGTCGCCGAGGCCAGTTCGCCCGCCGCGTTGACCACCTGACGGATCACGCCGCGGAAGTCCTCCTGCATCTTGTCGAAGGCCTCGGCCACATCGCGCAATTCGTCATTACTCGAGACATGAAGCCTTTCCGCCGTCAGATCGCCGTGCGAGAGCTTGTCCGCCTTGCTGCGCAATGCAGCGAGCGGGTTCGTGATGGCACGCGTGATCAGCAACGCCAGGATGATCGCGATGACGATCGCGATACCAACGATGGAGCCGATGATGAGCGTCGCTTCGTCATCATGCGCGGCGGCCTCCGCCACCAACGCGTCACGCTCGACCTGCAGCGCGCGATCGAGAGCACTCAGGCCTTCCCGCACGCCATCGAGTGCCGTCAGCGTGTCGTCGCGGTAGATCTTCTGGGCCGCCTCGAAGTCGCCGCCCTGGGTAATCTGGACGATGCGCGCGGCACTCTCATGCAACGCACGATGCGGTACCTCGACGGCATCGAAGGCACGACGGAAATCCGCACCCGCCGCCCCGTAGGCCGGGCTGGATTTGAAACTGTAATACCAACGACCGAAATCACATTGGGTCCAGTCGAGTTGCCCGGTGAACTGGGTACGCATCAGGAAGCTGTCGCCGAGCTTGTTCACATAGATCAGGTGGTCGTTTTCCTTTTTCACCTGGAAGATGGCCTGCTCCATCTTGTCGCGCGCCGCGTGGTTGACGGCACTGACATCCTTGAAGACCGCGAACGTCACCACCGCCGCGATGACCAACAAGGCCACGATGGCGGCGAATGACATGCCCAGCTTGAGACCGACGGTCAAACGCATGGACGACATAATACACTTACCCCTCGAATGGAATTTTTATAGTGACACTGCCGACATGATATTGAAGAAGATCACAAAATGACATTGTTGCACCGGCAAGCGTGGGGTCGCGGTACGTCACAGATTTGACGAACACATACCTCATCAGGACCGCGATGCACTGTCCATACCATCAATCAGACCCCACCTCACAGGATCCACAAGGATGCCCGTATCGGCAGGCAGGCAAATGGACATCGGCGTCATGCCGCCAGAAATACCGGTGACACCGCGCAGCGGGAGCCGGAACCATCGACCACGACAAATCGGTGCCCTCACGCGCCCAGCAAGGTCTGGATTTGCGCGATGTCGCCACGCGCCTGCTTGATCATCGCGATGCTGTCGGGCGGGGTCAGTCCGAGACGCTGAAAGGCCGAAATTTCACCCCAGTTCCGGCGCGCAAAAGCATGGTCGGTACCGAGTACGCTGTGCAGATTGGCAACCAACACCACATCCACGAAATCCGGCGCACCTGTGCCCGCATAATCCAGGTTGTCGTGCTCACTCGCCACCATGACGAGGTAATCGGCAAAATTCCACAGACGCAGGATTCCGGCCCCCACCTCGGCGTGCAGCTGGCTCATGATGTCGCCCAGGGCGGCTGGCTGCGAGAACAGTTCGGGAAAGAGTTCGGCCTGCACCAGGATGTGCAGTTTGCCGATATCGTGCACGAGGCCACCGAGCATGGCCTCGTCGGGAGAAAGCGACGTGCGCTGGCGAGCGATGACGGCGCTCAGGGCGGCCACCGCGGTGCTGTGCTTCCACAATGCCTGCAATTGCCGCTGCATCGATTCGAGTGCGCGACGCTGAAACAACTGCTGCATGACCAGGGCAGTAACCACCCCCTTGATCCGCTCGCTGCCAAGACGGGAAAGCGCCTGTTTGAGTTCGGTGACGGCACGCCCACCGGTGCTGTAGGCCGCCGAGTTGGCGATCGAGATCAGCCGCGAAACCAGTGCCGGATCGGTGGCGATCACCCGCCCCACCCGATCCATCTGGACGTCCGGATCGCCAAGCAGTTCGCGAACCTTGAGGGCAATATCCGGTAGCGCAGGCAGGCACACCTGCCCCCTTTCCATACCTTCGCGGAGATGATCGATGAAGCGGGTGCGGACGTCGCTCATGCCATACGGGGCCTCTGCCGTTCAACCACCAGAAATCTCACCGGATCATGCGCCACCGTCATGCCGTTCACCATCATCCAACCCGAGCAATTCCCGGACGACGCCAAGTACACGGCTTTTCTGGAGCGGTTTGACGAGAAATACATCGGCACCCGCCTCGACGCCATGATTCCGATCCTCCTCGCCGAACGCGGTCAGGATCAGGACCGGTACCCGCTTCAACGCCAGACGCGCCTCGACGTTGCGAATGGCCCGCGTCGCGTCGTAACCGTCCAGGTAGGGCATTTGCACGTCCATCAAGACCAGATCGAAAGGTCGACGTCCCGGCCCAGCGGCGTCCATGAACCGGCTGACGGCCTCGTGCCCGTCCCAAACCTGCTCGATCGACAGAGGCAACTCGCGCAGAAACGTCTGGATCAGGAGGGCGTTGTCGGGACTGTCCTCGGCCAGCAACACCCGCAGGAGACCGGCATCCTCACCCATTGCCACCACCGCCCCCGGACTCTCGCATCGGATGCCTCCGAATGAGTGAAGACCCGCGTCATCGAACAGCGGCAACCCGCTCAGGTATTGTAGCAAACGACGAACGGCCACAGCAACTTTGCGGAAGAGGTGACCCTGGTGCTATGCTTTGACGCTGGTTTTTTGCTTGGCAGTGAGTACGGCCATCCGCCCGGCAGCATGGAAAATGCTATCGGTCCGCTTGCGCCACGTCCGCAGGGCAGGGCACGTCCCGCGTGGATTGTATCGGCACTGGTTTTTGTGTCAATACCAAAACCCAATTTATGAAACTCGAATCTGCGTTAAAGCCAACAAATTCTTTCGGCGCAGTTTCTTACACAATACCGCAAGCGCCTCACGAGCTCACCTGTACGACCCTTGCAGCACTTTCCCGATCTCGCCGCGGCCTCGGACCGCATCACCCGATGAAGACATCATACAAGGACCCCGGATTTCGAGAGCGACTGGCCCAACTCGTCGGCACCGATCAGCCCTTCGCCTGGGCCGGCCGGGTCGGCATTTCCAAGGGCGCGTTCTCGCGCATCTGGCGCCAAGGCACCGTCCCGGGCCCGGAACTGCTGCGGCGCATTCAGGACGCCACCGGCATATCGCTCGACTGGCTGCTGACGGGACAGGAACCGATGTACCCCGGACACCGGCCGGCGGAAGGTTTCGTCGGCATCACCCAAGTATTGCACCCAGACGGCATCCGCGCGGCGGAATCGCCCGACAACGAATATGTGACCGTACCCCTGCACCCGCATCATGCCGCAGCCGGTCACGGCCCAGCCCTCGGAGACGAACATCTGCTGGATGCGCTCGCGTTTCGGCGCGGCTGGATCCAATCGGAACTGCACGCCAACCCACACGACCTCTACCTGCTTTACGTCGAGGGCGAGAGCATGGAGCCGGTCCTGCGCTCGCGCGATCTCGTGCTGGTGGACCGCCGCGAGGCCGACCGCGTCCCGCACGACGGGATCTACGCCGTGCGCGTAAACGGCACCTTGCTCATCAAGCGCGTGCAGCGCCTGCCGGGCGACCGACTGCAACTGACGAGCGAGAACCCGGCCTATCAGCCCATCGCGGTCAACGGCGATGAACTGCAACGTGAACTGGAGATCATCGGCCGGGTGATCTGGGTCGGCAGGCGTTTGTAAGCCATGCTGCGGCAAGTCGCGGGCGCGGATGAGCACTGCGCGCCCACAAAAAAAGGCCCGCTTATGCGGGCCTTTTTCGTGTTGGCTGGGGGACTAGGATTCGAACCTAGGTTGACGGAGTCAGAGTCCGTAGTCCTACCGCTAGACGATCCCCCAATGGAGAAACGGCACAGACGGCTCCCATACCCGATGCGCCAGGCACCGGGGCGGCGGGCGTCAGCGCTTGGAGTACTGCGTGGCGCGACGGGCCTTGTGCAGACCGACCTTCTTGCGCTCGACCTCGCGTGCATCGCGGGTCAGGAATCCCGCCTGGCGCAGCGGCGAACGCATCGCTTCGTCGTAGTCGACCAGTGCACGCGCGATGCCGAGGCGGATCGCGCCGGCCTGACCGTTCGGGCCACCGCCCTTCACGGTCGCGACCACGTCGAAACGGTCGCCGGCATTGGCGACCTGCAGAGCCTGGCGCACGATCATGCGCGAGGTCTCACGGCCGAAATAGGTGTCGAGCGGACGGTCGTTGACCGTGATGTCGCCCTTGCCGGGACGCAGGAAGATGCGCGCCGAGGAGGTCTTGCGGCGGCCGGTTCCGTAGTTCTGAGTCGTTGCCATGTCTTGCCCAGTGTGATGCCAGATTGATCGGATATCAGATTTCGAGCGGCTGCGGCTGCTGTGCCGTGTGCCGATGCTCGGCACCCGCATAGACCTTGAGCTTGCGGAACATGGCGCGACCCAGAGGGTTCTTCGGCAGCATGCCCTTGACCGCGATCTCGATGGTCCGCTCCGGCGCACGCAGGATCAGGTCACGGAACGTAATGGACTTCATGTGACCGACGTAGCCGGTATGGTGATAGTAGACCTTGTCGGTCTCCTTCTTGCCCGTCACGCGAACCTTGGCCGCATTGATCACCACGATGTAATCGCCGGTATCCACGTGCGGGGTATATTCGGGCTTGTGCTTGCCGCGCAGACGACGCGCGATCTCGGTTGCCAAGCGTCCGAGGGTCTTGCCACTTGCGTCGACCACATACCAGTCGCGCTTCACTTCAGCGGGTTTGGCGCTAAAGGTCTTCATCGGGTGATACTCCAATGCGCTGCTCAGTCAAGAAGGCCGACAATCCTACAGAAATTGCCGGCGCCACACAAGCGTAATCCGAGATGTCTGACGAGATGGGCCACGAGCGGCATTATGACCGGTCATTCCACGGCCCGCCGGGGTGCCGCGGACAAAAAAATGGCGCGGACCCAGAGGGGAGGATCCGCGCCGAACATACCACCAAAGGAGGATGGAGGAGTCTACTGAAACGGCTGCCCGTAATTCAGTATGTGAGAAGTTTCTAATATGACAATTCGCCTGTCAACCTTTTTTTCATGAATCTTCCATAACCCCGACACCCGGCCACCGGCGGGCGAACAGCGCTACCGGATGCACGACCTCGATCTGGAGTCCGGCACGGACCATGGCCTGATGCAGGTGCAGGGCGCAGCCGACATTGCTGCTCACCAGCACCTGCGGCGTCATTGCCCGCAGCTGCTCGATCTTGCCGGCCACGAGGGCATCGGCCTGAGCAGGCGACGTCAGCATCTGCGCCCCGGCCGCCCCGCAACAACGATCGCCATCCTCGAACCGGAACAGTTCAACCCCCGCCAGCCGCGACAAAAGGACCGCCGCATCGTCCCCGCCCTTGAGCACATTGCGGTGACTGCACGGCACGTGCACCAACACCCGCAGGGACGGGGCCGATCCCGCCACCACGTCGAGGGGCGACCGTTCCAACGCCTGCAATACAAAACGCGTGACCTCGACCACCGGCGGTACGGCGTCCTCGGCAGCGGCTCCCCATTGTTCGCGCAACTCGCCGGCACAGGCCGAGGCGCAAACGACGACCGCCTCCAGCCCCTGGCCGGCAAACGCCTCGCGATTCGCTCTTGACAATGCGTCCGCCCGCCCCGGCTCACCGGCGTGCCGATGCAGCGCGCCGCAGCACACCTGCCCGCGCGGCATCAGCACTTCATAACCGAGCCCCAGCAGCAGGCTGCGCGCGGCCTCCAGCGTCGCGGCGTCGAAACCGTCGCCCGTGCAACCAACGAACAGACCTACCCGACCACGTACAGCACCATCGGGGCGATATCGCTCGCTCCAGGACCGCGCCGACGGCGCCGCGTCGAACAGGCCTCGCAGCCGCTCGCCGTGCCCGGCGCCAAACCATCGTTTCGCAGACCACCAGCGCATCAGGCCGTAAAGACGGCGCCGCAGCCACCCGTGCCGAAGCACGGCGTCGACGAGTGATACGGCCAGGCGCCGCCGCCAGTCCTGCCGCCGCCCGTGCAGCACGGCGCGCCCGCCGTCGATGATCCGCCCATAATGCACGCCCGACGGACACACGTTCTCGCAGGCCCGGCACACCAGACAGCCGTCGAGGTGTCCGGCGACCACGTCGTCCGCCTGCAGACGCCCGTTCAGCAGCCCCTGCACCAGGGCGATACGCCCGCGCGGCGAATCGGCCTCGTTACGACTCAGGCCGTAGGTCGGACAATGCGGCAGGCACAGGCCGCACATCACGCAGCGGTCGGTCTCGCGCAGCAAGACCTCGCGCGCCGGACCGGCTACCGTCGATGCGGATGATCGTTCGGTGGAAAGTTTGCTAATGTCAGACATACGCGATACGCAACCCGGTCTTTTCAACCCATCCTCATGAACCATGAGCCATGATCCCATGAGCTATTACAAACGACACATCTTCTTCTGCACCAACCGGCGCGAAGACGGCAACTGCTGCGACAACTACCACGCGACCGAGTTGCGCGCCTACGCGAAGAACAGGGTCAAGGGACTCGGCCTCGCCGGCAAGGGCGGCGTACGCATCAACAGCGCCGGCTGTCTCGACCGCTGCAACGAAGGCCCGGTGATCGTCGTCTACCCGGAAGCCGTCTGGTACACCTACGTCGACGAGCAGGATATCGACGAAATCATCCAGGAACACCTGGTCAATGGCCGCGAGGTCGCGCGCCTGAAGATCTGAGTTCGCCCATCGGCGGCATGTCGCCGACGCGCGGGCCCTCGCCAGGCCCGTGCCGTCATCCCCGCTTCATCATCCGGTCACACACCCCTTCTATTCTGCCGTCGCCGCGGCCGTTCGCGTCGCACCCGAACGAATCAGAACAACACAAGGGGTTTGACATGCCGTCGTCCTTCCGCATCGCGGGCGGCTTTGCCGTTGCCGCGCTGTTCGCAATCGCCTGTTCCACCGCCTCTGCGCAGATGCGCATCACGGAGTATGCCTACTCCGCCACCAACGGCGAATTCATCGAGTTCACCAATGTCGGCGATAGCGCGATCGACATGAACGGCTGGAGTTTCGACGACGACAGCCGAACGGCTGGCAGCTTTTCGCTGAGCGCGTTCGGGACCGTACAGGCCGGCGAATCGGTGATCCTCACGGAGGCAGACGCCGAGACCTTCCGTACCGCATGGAGTCTTTGTGCCGGCATCAAGATCATCGGCGGCCTGGACCAGAACCTCGGCCGCAACGACGAAATCAATCTTTTCGACGGAAGCAGCAATCTGATCGATCGCCTGACCTACGGCGATCAAACCTTCAGCGGCTCGATCCGCACCCAGAATGCCAGCGGCTGGGTCAGCGCCGCCGGGCTTGGCGACAACGATCCACATGCCTGGACCCTGTCCACGGTCAACGACGCCGAAGCATCCTGGGCATCCGGCGGCAACGACATCGGCAGCCCCGGCCGCAGCACCCGCGCCACGATCGCCTTCGACCCCTGCACGCCGCCGGCCGGTCATCCCACCATCCAGGCAAGCGCTGCCACACCAAGACTCAGCGTACCCGCGACCGGCATCGCCTCGGTGAGCGGCGTCCTGAACGACCCGACCGACCCGGCGCTACTGGCCGGCATCGACTTCACGATCGCCGACGGCGAGACGCCCGCGGGCAATCTGGCCGTCGCGGCCACGAGCAGCAACCAGACCGTCGTGCCGAATGCCAACCTGTCGCTCACCGGCAGCAACGCGAATCGCAATCTGCGCATCACGCCGACTGCGGCCGGCCGCAGCATCGTCACCGTGACGGTCACCGACGGCGACAGCAACAGCACCGCCTACACCATCCAGTACGCCGCCTCCGCCGCATCGGCCACGCCTTCCAGCACGCGCTTCCACACCGGCGCCTGCGACGCCTCCACCGCGGTCGCGATCGACGCCGATCACATGTTCATGGCCAACGACGAAGACCAGATGATCCGCCTCTACGAGCGCGGCAACTCCGGCTTTTACCGCAACGCCTTCGACTTCACCGCCAACCTCGAACCGCCGGACGGGCGCGAGGTCGACATTGAGGCCGCGACGCGCATCGGCAACAGCATCTACTGGCTCGGCTCGCACAGCAACTCGGCCGGCGGCGCGATCCGTCCGAGCCGCTATCGCCTGTTCGCCACCGACGTCTCGGGCAGCGGCGTCAACAGCACGCTCGCCTACGCCGGCCGCTACGACGGCCTGCGCACCGACCTGCTCGCCTGGGACGCCGGCAATGGTCATGGCCTGGGCGCCAACGCACTGGGCCTCACCGCCAGCGCGAACAACGGCGTGATCCCGGAAGAATCCGACGGTTCAGGTTTCAACATCGAGGCCCTGGTGATGGCGCCCAACGGCAGCACCGCCTACCTCGGCTTCCGCGCGCCGTTGCAGGACACGTCCGATCGCGACCACGCGCTGATCGTACCGGTAACCAACTTCGCCGCGCTGATCGGCGGCGCCGGGCCGGCGAACTTCGGCACGCCGATCCTGCTCGATCTCGACGGCCGCGCCATCCGTGCGCTGGAGCGGAGCGCCGACGGCCAATATCTGATTCTCGCCGGCCCGACCGCATCCAGTGGTGGCTTCGCACTGTACGTCTGGGACGGCAACGCCGCCACGCCGCCGCAGCGGCTCACCACCGACCTGTCGTTCGACGTCAGCGGCGGCAGCTTCGAAGGCATCGTCGGCGTGCCCGATTCGCTCACGCCGGGCAGCCAGATCCAGCTCGTGGTCGACAACGGGGACAGCCAGTGGTACGGCGACGGCCTGTGCAAGGAAACCGGCACGCGCCAGCACCAGAAATTCCGTAGCGAGATCGTCACGCTCGCCTACGACAACGGCGTTGCCGACAGCGTCCAGGATCAGGTACCCGACCCTGCCGGTGGCGGCTTCGGCGACGGCAACGGCGACGGAACGCAGGATGCTCAGCAGGC
>JAQVJI010000022.1:11474-22883 GCA_028695255.1 Chromatiales bacterium
CGGCGAGCCGGAACGAATACGCGAGAGTCCGTCTCATCGGGTGCTGCGCCTATACTGGTGCCGACCTATGGAGCACGCCCGATGAACGAAACGCCCCTGCACTGCTGGCGCTGCGGCGCCGTCGTGATCCACGAACCGCTGCCCTTGTCGCGCCGTGCCGAATGCCGCAACTGCCGCGCCGAGCTGCACGTCTGCCGCCAATGCCTGCACTACGAGCCGCGCATCGCGCGCCAGTGCCGCGAGGACCGCGCCGAGGACGTCACCGACAAGACCACCGCCAACTTCTGCGACTGGTTCGAGCCACGCCCGGATGCCCACCAGCCGCGCGACGACGACAAGGCACGCGCCGCGCGTGCGCAACTCGATGCCTTGTTCGGGATGGACGAAACGGCCGGCACACCGGCAACCGCGGAAAGATCATCGAAGGCCGAGCAATCCCGGCAGGCACTGGAAGACCTGTTCGGACTCGGCGAGAAAAAGCGGGGACCCTGAAAGCCGCAGCCAAGCAGGAAAACCATACCGGCATTCGGCAATGAGACAGGATCCATCCGCAGACCCGCAACCATGATGGCATGCGCCGTCGCGCGAACGGAATCGATGTCTGAGGACTGTGTCGTTGCCACGGCCACGCGCATACCGGATCAGGCTGCGAACGCACCCGTTATTGCGCCGGCGACGACGGCGCAGGTCGGATGCCACGGTTCCCACCCTTGGCGCGATGCATTTGTTCAAACATTTTGTCGCCGGATCAATATCGACAGGGACATTTTTTCGCGGGGGACCGCGATGCAGATGCGGTATCGGTCGCCACACTGCTTCGATCGCCGCCACGCGTCAGACAGCGCTGGCGCGCAGCCTGACCTGCGACCGGGAAAAACGAAGGCCGATCATCCCACCATCCGTGGGAGCGGCCGTGCCGCGACGAAACGAAACGAAGTGCCGCCGCAGATCGCGGCACAGCCGCTCCCACGACGTGCTCGTCGACCCACGGACCGCAGGGCTCATACGCCTCAGCCAATCCTCCACGACCCCGTCACGCCACGGCGCATGGCGACGATGGCGAGCAGCATTGCGAGCAGCATCAGCGCCCAGGTGGAAAGCGTCGGCACGTGCGCGGCGCTCAGGTTCCGGTAGAACAGGGCGACTATGCGGTTGGGCGTGTCGAACTGTTCCCACACCGCGACCGCATTGCCGGCGCCGTCCATGGCGATCTGTGGATTCCTGCCGCTGCCCGGCGTATTGATGGTCACCGGCACGTCCCAACTGTTACCGTCCCAGCGGCTGGTACCGATGGGCCACGGCATGTTGTCGTGATGCCAGATGGCGATCGCGGTCCCGGAGGCATCGTAGGCGACTTGCGGAAATTGGGCGAAAGTGCCGTCGTCGAGGCGCTGCGGCATGGACCAGGCGCCGCCATCCCAATGGCTGGCATGGACGACACCGTTCACACTCAGGTTCGGCGTCTGAATCCACAGCGCCATCGCCCGGCCACTGCCGTCCATCGCGAGCGCGATTTCGCTGGCCCCATCGCTGGCGCTGTCGTTATCGCTGACGGAAACAGGCGCGCTCCAGGCGCCGGCATCCCACGCATTGCCATCCCAGCGGCTGGCGCGAACCAACGCACCACCACTGAAATAGTCCTGCCCCCACACCACGATGCCTGCGCCCGAGGCGTCGAAGGCGACCTGCGGCTGAAATAGATTTCCCATGCCGTCATTGATTCGCAGCGAGGCACTCCAGGTGCTGCCGTCCCAATGGCTTGCATGGATCTCCGCGGTCGGTGAATGGTGAATCCACGCCACGATCGCATGGCCGGAACCGTCCATCGCGATCTCCGGGAATAACGGGGGAAAAAGGCTCGGCGCCGAGACAACCGTGGCGCCATTCCAGGCACCATCCCAATGGTTGGCGACGACATGGGGCTCGCCGGCCAGTTCCTGCCACCAGATGGCGATGGCGTTACCCGAACCGTCGAAGGCGACACGGGGCCGGTAGAAACCATCATCGAGGGGATCGCTGATGTTCTGCGGGCTGCCCCAAACACCATCCCAGACGGCCGCGACGATGCGCTGTCCAAGACCGTCCACCTGTTGCCAGACAGCGACGGCGTTGCCTGCGGCATTCACCGCGAGGCGCGGGTAGTAGGCATCGCCGGGAAACTCACTGATGGGCTGCGGTGCGCTCCAGGTGCTGCCGTCCCAGCGACTGGCCACGATGTACCGAGCCCCGCCCAACACTTGCTCCCAGACCGCGATCGCATTGCCGGCGGCATCGAAGGCGACCTGCGGATGGGAAGCAACGTCAGCCCCACCGCCGACGATTTCGGAGAGCACCTCCGCCGGCGGCTGCCAGTCCGCCGCCACCGGGCCAGAAGCGAACACCAGACCGGCGAACACCAGCAGCAGGACGGCCAGACGGCCACGCAGATCGATCAGGGGAAAGGTCATGCGGCGTTCTCCATCGAAGGGGATTCGGTGCATCCGTGCCGCGCGGCAGCGCCGACGACCCCGAGTCGATGCGTCCACAACCACGCCACGGGCACGAAGCAGGGAAATTCTAGAAGCGCGCCACCCGATGGCCGTTATCAGCAGGGACAGTTCTGTTATCCACAGGGATATTTTTCGCACGCGGCGGGCGCGACATCGCGGTCAACGCACGCGGGAAGACTGCCATTGCGCGGCCGATGCGGCACCGCCCGGCAACCTGCCCGCTTGGAGGCCGATAGCGCCCATGACGTCGGCGCGCACCAGCACCTCGCCCATCGATCGCGGGCGGCCGGCCCCGGAACCGCGCAGACCTTCCAGCAGGGCGTAGTACGGGCGCGTGATGCGCGGCATGCGCGACGGACTGCGCACGTCGAGCCGGTAGATCACGCCCTTGACGCGATGGCGGCAGGCGACTTCCATGCCGAAGCCCTCGCACAGGGCCTGACCCTCGGCGCTCAGGCCGCGCGCGAGCAATGGGGCGAAGAACACGCCGCGCTGCGCGAGTTCGCACAGGCTTTGGATCAGCGCCTGCGACAAGGTGCGGAAGTTGCGGCGGGTGCGGTAGGTCTGATCGACCACGAAGCTGCTGAAGTACAACGGATACCGGCCGGGTTCGAGCGGCAGGTAGGCGTCGCTGTTCATCTCGTGGTCCTCGAACGTGCCGTCGACGATGCGCGCGAGCAATTCGATATTGGGCCGACAGACGAAGGTGTGGCCGGCGATGCGGTCCTGCGCGGTGTCGAGCAGGAACAGGCGATGCGCATTGCGCGCACGCAGCGCCTTCAAAAAGGTCACATCGTCGAAGACGAAGCCCGGCAGCGACTGCCCGAGCGATTCGCGGCGGCTACAAACGATGCGCTCGTCGCTCCAGCCGCGCGCGTGAAGCTGGTCCTGGGTGAATACCTGCATGTCGTCCGTCCTTCCTTCGCCGGCAACGGCGCGTACCTACGCAAACGTTGCGGGATTCTAGGGCGGAGGGCGTCGAAGGCCGTTGTCAGCAGGGACCAATCTGTTATCCGCAGAGCTCGAATTGACGTCGCCTCGATCCGGTGGTCGATGAAAGGCGGCTCAGGAGTTCTGCTGACCGACAGGAGCAACCGGACCACGCTCGTCCAGCAGGCAGTGCACCTGATCGTTCAGCGTCCGGATGAAACGGGACGACGCCTCGTGCCGGCGAGCAGCGCCAACAGACCGGCCAGCAACGACAGCGCCCATGCGGGCAGGGTCGGAACGGGAACGCCGCTGGCATTCAGGGTGATCAGATAACCGGACTCGCTGAGGACGACGTGTCCCACGTCGAAGGGCTGGAACGATCCCGGCCCCACCCCTTCGCCCTCCTCCTCGTCATCGCCGAAATAGATCTGCAGGCCCAGCGTACCGTCGCCGTTTTCGATCCCGACGGACGTCGACGTCTCACTGGCCCGGACGGAGCCATACTGGAGCTCGATCTCGTTCGTGCCTTCGTGCAGGATGATCTCGAACATCGCGTTGTTGGAACTCCCATAAAACGGCACGAAGTACCAGCCGACCACGAACTCGCGGCTGCCGGGCGAACCGATGGTCTGGTAACGGATGGAGCCGCCGCTGCTCGGGTCCAGATCCGCCCACAGGCCGGCGATGATGTTGTTCGGGTCATCGATTTGCGGAATCGGGCGCGGGGAATAACAGCCTTCGTCGCAAGATGGGCCGCCGAATTCGATCAGACCATTGGCCGACACGTAGACCTGCTCGTAGTCGACACCGTAGAAGTTGAAAGCAAAGCCGATATCGATCGGCTCGGAAACGTCGTCATCGCCCAGCACGAGGTTGTTGCCCGTCATGAGCACGAAGCGCGGGATGTTGGGGATCGACCGGGCGGCATAACCGAAGCCGTCCGGACCGGGGAACGGCGTGGCTGCGGACATGGCCGGCATGATCAGGCAGGTGAGGACGACGAGGATGCGCGCGAGGGACGCCGCAGTGTCGGGCATTGGGCATGTCTCCGTGAAAACGCGCAAGCCAATTTGGCTTGCCTGGATGGTGCCCGGATTCTATGTGACGCACTCAGCGCGCAGTTGTCAGCAGAGACATTTCTCTTATCATCAGGGCCACCGATCAACCATGCCGCCCCAGCCAGCGCGTCGGCGGCAGACCGAAGCGCTGCGTGAAGGCGCGGGAGAAATTGGAGACGTGTGCGTAGCCGCAACGCCAGGCGATTTCCTCGATGCGCATCTCGCCGGTTTCCAGCAGGAAGCGCGCCCGTTCCAACCGCTCCTCCAGTAGCAACTCGGTAAAGCTCTTGCCGAAGTGCCGCTTGAATACGGCCTTGAGCCGCGACGGGCTCATGCCGACGGCCACGGCAATCGTGGTCAGGCCCGGCGGTGCCTCGAGGTTGTCCAGCAACATCTCGCGTGCGCGCTCGCAGCAGGCGCGGTCGCGCCCGCTGGGCGGCGCACCGGCGAACTCGCCCTGCGTCAGCACCGCCTGCGCCTCCAGCATGCGGGACTGTAGAAACAGCCGCTGCGCCTCACCCACGTAAGGGCAGGTGAGCACCTCGGCCGTGATGCGTTGCAGGATGGTGCAGCGTGCGTCGGTATATTCCACGGCGCGGAGCGGATGCAGTTCGTCCACCAGCGGGACGTCCGGATCGAAGATGAAGGCCGCCACGCGCACGCGGGCGCCCGGTTCGAATTCGAGCCGAGTCTCGGGCGCCGGTGGCCGGTAGAGGGAGACGCGACGATCGGACAGGGGCTGCGCCACCCGCTGCCCTCCGTAGCGAACGCGACCATGCCCGCCAAGCGTCACCAGGCAGGTCTGTTTGGGCACGCCATCGGCGTCGCTGCCAACGATGGTGAGTGGGGTGTTCAAGGTAACCTCGGCCGTGGCGATCTTGAACTGGGGACTAAGCTCGAACAGGCCGAGGCGCCCCTCGGCGCCCGTCAGCGAGAATGGAACCCGGATCATCGGATCGAGCGTGACCGTCCCATCCTGCTCCGGATCGGTCATCGCCCAACACCCATCCCCTTCCCCTTGGGGTGGCATGAACGTGACTTCCAAAGGCGCACCCGGGTACTGCATGACGATCTACCTCTCAGGGAAGCTTTTGCAAGGACCTCGCCAAAGCCTTAGGTGCATCGAGTCGTGACGGCCGGTCCGGGATAGCGGTCGATACCGACCCGGAAGCCTATGCGAACCGTATCACGAGGGTAATGATACTACGATCCGTGTGGCATCAGACCGCGCACCAGTGCTGCACCGCATTATTCCGTGTAGCGCACGGCGACGATCCAGTACAGTGACTCGCCCGCCGGCGTCGTCACGCGCACCTCGTCGTCCGGCGCCTTGCCGAGCAGGGCGCGCGCCACCGGCGAGTCGACGCTGATCCAGCCGCGCGCCGGATCGAACTCGTCGGCACCGACGATGCGCCAGGTGAATTCGGTGCCGTCCTCGTCCTCCACCGCCACCCAGGCGCCAAAGAACACCTTGGCGGTTCCCGGCGGATGAGGCTCGACCCGCTTGAGCGAGGGCAGGCGCTTTTGCAGATAGCGGATGCGACGGTCGATCTCGCGCAGTTCCTTCTTGCGATAGATGTACTCGGCGTTCTCCGAGCGGTCGCCTTCGGCGGCCGCCGCCGCGAGGTGCTTCGTCACCTCGGCGCGGCGGTGCCACAGGCCGTCGAGTTCGCCTTGCAGGGCGCGAAAGCCTTCGGCCGTGATGTAGGGCGAGGATCTGGGTGCGGGTGGGCGATGACGCGTCATGGGTTTCGTGTACTCGGGTCAGGGAGCGACGGCCGCCGCATTGGCGACAGCCGGCCTCCCTCTCGGAGTTCTGCGGTCTCTCCCTCATCCGACCCTTCGGGCCACCTTCTCCCAAAGGGAGAAGGCAATGAGGTGCGGCGTTCAGCCGCGGACTCCTGGGCAAGCGGTCGTGAGCGGTTACACTGATTATCCCGCATTCGCGCAAGCCACCGACGACACATGCAGATCTGGGTCGATGCCGACGCCTGCCCCGGCGTGATCAAGGACATTCTCTACCGCGCCGCCGAACGCGCGCAGGTGATGCTGACGCTGGTCGCCAACCAGCCGCTGCGGCCGCCGCGTTCGTCCTACATCCGCGCGGTGCAGGTGCCGCAGGGCTTCGACGTCGCCGACAAATGGATCGCCGAACAGGCCGGCGCGGGCGATCTGGTCGTCACCGCCGACATCCCGCTCGCCGCCGATGCGATCGCCAAGGGCGCGCATGCGCTCAATCCGCGCGGCGAACTCTACACGCCCGATACCATCCGCGAACGCCTGACCATGCGCGACTTCATGGACCAGATGCGCGCCAGCGGCGTGATGACCGGCGGCCCGCCGCCGCTGCACGCGCGCGATCGTCAGCAGTTCGCGAACCAGCTCGACCGGCTGCTGGCCAAACACAAGGCGCAGGGTTGAAGCATGCCGCTGCCGGATTACCAAGGCGGCAGCCTGGTCAATCTCATGACCTCGCTGGCGCTGGGCCTGGATGGCGAGGCCTACGGTCACGCACCGCTGCGACTCCTGCCGCCGGAGGAAGTGCGGGGCCACCGCAACGTCATGCTGCTGGTCATCGACGGTCTCGGTCATGACCTGTTGTTGCGACACGCGCAGGCCGCGACGCTCAACGCGCATCTGCGCGGACGCATCACCTCGGTCTTTCCCTCCACCACCGCGGCGGCCGTGACGACGCTGCTCACCGGCGTCTCGCCGGCCGAACACGCGATGACCGGCTGGCACATGTATCTGCGCGAACTCGGCAGCGTGCTCGCCGTGCTGCCCGGCCGGCCGCGCTACGGCGGTTGCGGTTATGGCAAGGCCGGCATCGATCCGCGCCGGCTGTACGGCCACGTCCCGTTCAGCACTCGCCATCGCACGCGCTGCACGCTCGTCTCGCCGAGCCGCATCGCGTATTCCGATTACAACCAGTCGCTGCTCGGCCGCGCGCAGCTGCGCTGCTTCGAATCCCTGGACGAGCTGTTCGCACAGGCGACGCGCAGCCTGCGTGACGGTAACGGCCGGCAATACCTGCATGCCTACTGGCCCGAGTTCGATCACCTCTCGCACGCGCATGGCGCCGAAAGTGCGCAGGCGCTCGCGCATCTGGAAGAGATCGACCGCGCGCTCACCGCCTTCCTGCACGCCATCGACGATACCGACACGCTGTTGCTCGTCACCGCCGACCACGGCATGACCGACGCACCGGACCGCATCGAGCTCGAACATCACCCCGAACTCGCCGACATGCTGGTACTGCCGCTGTGCGGCGAGCCGCGTGCGGCCTGGTGCCATCTGCGAGCGGGCCGCGAGGCGGCATTCGAACGCTACGTGACGGATGTGTTCGGCGACCGCGTCGACCTGTATCGCAGCGAAAGCCTGATCGAACAGGGCTGGTTCGGCGACGCGCCGCCGCATGCGCAGCTCACCTCGCGCATCGGCGACTACGCCCTGCTGCCGCGCGATGGCCGCATGATCGTCGACCGCCTGCCGCACGAGGACGCGCTCGACATCGTCGGCTGTCACGGTGGATTGAGTGCGGCGGAGATGTACGTGCCGCTGATCGTTGCGAAGATCGGCGGCTGAACACGGCTCCGCCGATGTCGTCCGGGATGGGTGGGGAAGCGGTGTCCGAACGTAGCCTGCGTGGGTTTCGTTCCGAAACCCACCCTACACCTGTTTTATGTATTCCGTGACCGATCCGGTGGAAGGCCTGCGGCCTGCACGGCCGCCCATGCCGCATCCAGCGCATGCGCATCGACCGCTGGCGTGGTCCCGTGTCGCAGGATCGCCTTCAACCCGCGCGGGTCGATGACGCCATCCGGCCGGCCGTTCGGGAAGCGCGCACCACCCGTGGACACGACCGTGCCGAACACCGGCACGCTGCCCGCATGCGCGCGCACCACGGCCAGATGCGCCCTGTTCTGCCGGATCGGATTCGGGAAGTTGCGGGCACGACGACCGCGCCGTTCGACCCAGTCGGCATCCTTCGGCCCGCCGAAGATGCGGCCGCGACAGGACATCACGTCGACCACCAGCAGGCCGCCCGGCAGCTTCACCAGATGATCGATGCGCGCCCTGCCGCCGAGGCCGTCGGGCAGCCAGATGCCGTGCAATGCCGCACCGGCACGAACGATCTCCCGCCGCACGCGCCACGCACCGAGGCGCGCGCGCAGACGCGCATGCAGGAACATGAAACCGGCAACGACGAACAACGCCACCAGCAACGCGGCCAGCGGCGCGGCCGATATCTCACGCGAACCACCCGGCGCCGCATCCGTTGCGTCGGTGGCCGACGCCGCAGCCAGTTCCTGTGCTGCCGGCGCCAGCGCCTGCGGCAGCGTATCGCTGTAGTGACGCCGCCCCTGTTCGTCGGTCCAGGCGTAGTAACCGTCGGGCTTGAGGTCGATGCGGATGCCGGACACGCCTTCGGGCGGCGGCTGGTCCTGATAGGTCACACGTCCCTGCTCGTCCACCCAGCGATAGACGGTCTGCGCCGTCACGGCCTGTGCCAGCACGAGCAACGTGAGCATTGCGACCAGTCTGAGAGATAGCGACATCATGGCGGGATTCTAGCGTGCCGCCGGCATCGCCGCGCGATGGTGGCATGGCGCACAAACCGGTACGACGACGTGCGTCTCCGGCTCGCATCCCGCCGACGAATGGGACAGAATCGATCTCATGGAGGCCGCCACCCACGGCCCGCGCGGGAGTTCCAGGCATGAACCACGGACACGACACCCACGAAAGCGCCATTCGCATGGCACAGCTCGGGCTGTACGTGGACTATCACCGCCACGACCTCTACACCGGCCCGGCATTCGGCGTCTTCGCCGCGCTGGTGCTGCTGACCTGGCATCCGTGGTGGGTGGTGCTGCCGTGGTTCCTGGCCACGGTCGCTGCCGCGTTCTTTGCCGACCACCGCTACCGCGGTCTGCCGGCCGATGGTGACGGCACGCTCGAACGCTACTGGTCGCGGCGTATTGCGCTTGCCCATGCGCCGCACATGTTGATATGGGCCTCGCTGGTGTTGTGGGCCTGGGTGCCGGGCGATCCGCTCAACCACCTGTTCATCATCCTCATCAGCGCCGGCGGCGTCGCGGCCACCGCGGCCATGAGTTCGCCCCACCGCTTCGTGTTCGGGGTCGACATGCTGCTGATCGTGCCGGCGCTCGCGCGCCCGCTGGTCGAGGGTGGCACGCTGTACTACGGCATCGCGGGGCTGGCGGCGATCTTCTGCGTGCTCATGTTCGGCGTCGGACGCCAGGTGCACGTGAACGTCAACGCCATGCTGCGCCTGCGCCGCGACAAGGACGAACTGATCGCGGAACTGGAGCATCTGGCCACCACCGATCCGCTCACCGGCGTGCTCAACCGGCGCCGCTTCTGGGAACTGGCGCAGGAGGAATTCTCGCGCGCCCGACGTTACCAGCGCGCGCTGTCGTTGCTGGTGCTGGACATCGACCACTTCAAGAACATCAACGACACCCACGGCCATCCGGTGGGCGATCAGGTCATCCGCACGGTGGCGGAGTTCTGCATCGATACCGCACGCAGCACCGACGTGGTGGCGCGCCTCGGCGGCGAGGAGTTCGCGATTCTGCTGCCGGAAACGCCGCTCGCGAATGCCGAGACCGTGGCCGAACGCCTGCGCCAGATGATCGGCAGTTCGCCGATCGGCGTCGGCGATCTGCTGATCCCGCTCACCGCCAGCATCGGCGTGGCCGAACTCGATGCCGAGGACGCCGACTTCGATGCCCTCGTACTGCGCACCGATCGCGCGCTGTACGAAGCAAAAGGCGCCGGCCGCGATCGCGTTGCAACCGGTTGACGACGCGATTTCCCAGCCGGATGCGGCTGTGCCATGATGGCGCGACCACCATCACCATTCACCCGAGAGTGCCCTTCCGATGCTCGACGTCAACCCGGACACCGTCTGTTTCCTGATCTCCAAGCTGCGCGAATTCCACGCCAAGGAGGAAGTGGTGATCCCGGACACGCCCGGCAGTCCGTCCGAAGACTGGGCGATGCAGGTGCTGGCAGACCATGCCGACGACTACACCTACGGCGAGGTCGTGGCCACGGTGGCGGATCTCGATCCGGTGCAGCAGGTGAATCTGGTGGCGCTGATGTGGCTGGGTCGCGGCGACTTCGGCCTCGACGAATGGGATGAGGCGATCCGCGAGGCCAAGGGCGTGTGGACGCCGCGCACGGCGCAGTATCTGCTCAGCACGCCGCTGGCCTCCGATTACATCGAGGAAGGTCTGATCCAGTTCGGCCACGGCTGCAACGACTGATCTGGCCCATGCCGTCCGCCGGATACGCGCATCCGCACATCGGGGCCGTCTCCGGGATCTATTGCGAACGGGCCGGCGAAATGGGCCTGTGGGCGGAACCGCTCAACCTCGTCACCAACCTCGCCTTTCTACTCGGTGCCGCGGCCGCATTGCGCGTCTTTCTGCGGCAGTCGAACATCGACCCGCGCCGCGATCTGGATCTGCTCGCGCTCATTCTCGTGTTCTTCGCCATCGGCATCGGCAGCAGCCTGTGGCACAGCTTCGCCAGCCGCTGGGCCGAACTGCTGGACGTGATCCCGATCCTGATCTTCATCCACGGTTTCCTGCTGCTGCATCTGCTGCGCGTCCTGCGCCTGTCGGCCGTCGCGGTCGTCGTCGCCCTGCTCGTCTACGAGGCGGTCAATCTCGTCGTTGCATGGAACGTGCCGCCGGAATTGTTCAATGGCGCGCTTTATTACGCGCCGACCTGGGCCTTCCTGCTGTTGCTCGGGCTGGACCTGCGGCGCCGCGGCGATACGCTCGCCCGCGCCTATCTGGCCGGCTGGCTGTTGCTCACGGGTTCGCTGTTCTTTCGTGCCCTCGACCAATACGTGTGCGAGGCCTTGCCGATCGGCACGCACTTCCTGTGGCACCTGC
>JAQVJI010000187.1 GCA_028695255.1 Chromatiales bacterium
ATGGAACCGATCGGTTGCGGCAGGTCGGCGACGTAGATCTGGCGCATCATCTCCTCGATCAATACCGGCGTGCGCGTCGCGCGGGACAGAACCAGACGCAGGCTGGAATGGTCGTTCACCAGGTAATTGACCGCCACGCGTGGCGAGAAGTCGTCATTGGTGATGTCGTTGTACTCGTACATGCCGCCGAGGTTCAGGATGACGTCCTGGCGGGGCCGGTATTCCAGGTGCGAGAACAGTCGATAGAGGCGGTTGTCCAGGTTTTCGTCGGTGTCGAAGAAGGTGGGTGAGCGGACCTTGTCGAGGCGCGCGCTGCCGCCCCACACCAGACGCGCGTTGCGCCCCAGTTGCAGGCGCTGTTCCAGTTCGACGTCGTGGCGTTCCGAGCGTACGTCGAAGTCGAGCGGGGCGCTCGGGACGATGACCGGGACGTTGCCGATGAGGGTCAGGAAGGCACCGGAACGAAAGGCGTCCTCACGGTCGTGCTGGTTGTAGTAGTACTGGATCGTGAAACCGCTCCCGTCGGGTTTTTCACGCTCGAAGCGGATTTGCAGATGGCCACCGCCAGTCTCGTAGCCGCGCTCGGGATTCATGGGCGGCGTTTCCGTGTCGTCGCCGGTTTCCTTGTCGCTGCGCAGCAGGCCGGCCTGGAGCATCAGCATGTCCGTCGGACGCGGCCGCCAGTCGACGCGCGTGGTCAGGAAGGTGCTGGACGATGCGTCGTGCAGGCCCGCGAACCCCTCGTCCGAGGTGCGCGTGAGCGCGATGCGGTAGTCGAGATCGCCGGTGGTGCCGCCGTGGCGGATGCTTGCGTCCTGCGTGCCGCGGCTGCCGCCGCGCAGCCAGAACTGGTTGCCGACGGTCTCGGCCGGATGGCGGGTGGTGATGTTGATGATGCCGAGAAAGGAGTTGGGGCCGTAGGCGGCGGCGTTGGGTCCGCGGATCACCTCGATGCGTTCGATGTCGTCGAGCGTGAGGCCGAGGTCGCTCCAGACCACGCCGCCGGTGGACGGCATGTAGATCGAGCGGCCGTCGACCAGCACCTGCATGCGGCGCGAGAACTCGTCGCTCAGGCCGTGATAGCTGACGTAGCTGTTGTGGCCGCTGTTGCGCCCGATGACGAAGCCGGGCACGAGACGAAACAGATCGGCGACGTCGCGCACGCCCGAGGCCTCGATGCGCTCGCGGTCGATGATGGTCACCGACGCGGGCGCTTCCAGCACCGGCTGTTGCAGGCGGGTAGCGGTCAGCACCACCGGCAGTTCGACGAAGTATTCGTGTTCGGTCGAGGTCTGCGCGCCGGCGGCGATCGGCAGCAGGATCGGCAACAGAATCGGCAGCAGCGGCCAGGTGGGGAACTTGCGGTTCGGTCGGGTCATCGGAGGTTCGCCGGATGATGGTGAGCGGGGTGGTCGGATGCCGGGTGCCGGGTGCCGTATAATCGTCCACCAATCCATCGGTCGGCCATTCCCGACCGCATTTTGCCACAGCCTGCCAAGGGTAGTCCGCATGCACTTTCCGACCCTGGAATACTTCGTCGGCAACACGCCGCTGGTACGCCTGCAACGTCTGCCGGGCGCTACGTCCAACACCTTGCTGGTCAAACTCGAAGGCAACAACCCGGCGGGTTCGGTCAAGGACCGTCCGGCGCTGTCGATGATCCGCCGTGCCGAGGAGCGTGGCGAGATCCGCCCCGGCGATACCCTGATCGAGGCCACCAGCGGCAACACCGGCATCGCGCTCGCGATGGCGGCGGCGATCCGCGGCTACCGCATGGTGCTCATCATGCCCGAGAACATGAGCGAGGAACGGCGCGCGACCATGAAGGCCTTCGGTGCCGAACTCATTCTGGTCACGCGCGAACAGGGCATGGAATACGCGCGCGACCTCGCGCAGCAGATGGAGGCCGAAGGCCAGGGCAAGGTGCTGGACCAGTTCGCCAACCCCGACAATCCGCGCGCCCACTACGAGGGCACCGGTCCCGAGATCTGGCGCGACACCCAGGGCACGGTCACGCATTTCGTGAGTTCGATGGGCACCACCGGCACCATCATGGGCACCTCGATGTATCTGAAGGAGGTCAATCCGGCCATCCGCATCGTCGGTGTGCAGCCGACCGAGGGATCGAGCATCCCCGGCATCCGCCGCTGGCCGCAGGCCTACCTGCCGAAGATCTTCGACGCCTCGCGCGTCGACGAACAGATCGACGTCTCGCAACAGGAGGCGGAGACCACGATGCGCCGGCTCGCGGCCGAGGAGGGCATCTTCTGCGGCGTGTCGTCGGGTGGCGCGGTGGCGGCGGCGCTGCAACTGTCGCAGCGGGTCGAGCATGCCGTCATCGTGTCCATCATCTGCGACCGCGGCGACCGCTACATCTCCACCGGAGTGTTCCCCGCATGAACGTCATGGTGTTCGACATCGAGACCGTGCCCGACGACGAGACGGGCCGGCGCATCCACGATCTGGACGGCCTGTCGGACGAGGACACCGCCAAGGCGATGTTCCATCTGCGCCAGCAGAAGACCGGCTCCGAATTCCTCGCCCATCACCTGCACCGCATCGTCGCCATCTCGGTGGTGCTGAGTACGCGCGACACGCTCAAGGTGTGGTCGCTCGGCAACGAGGACGCACCCGAGCAGGAACTCGTGGCGCGCTTCTTCGAGGGCATCGAACGCTACACGCCGACGCTCGTGACCTGGAACGGCGGCGGCTTCGACCTGCCGGTGCTGCACTACCGCGCGCTCAAGCACGGCATCGCCGCGCCGCGCTACTGGGAGACCGGCGACGACGACACGAGCTTCCGCTACAACAACTACCTGTCGCGCTTCCACTGGCGCCACGTCGATCTCATGGACGTGCTCGCCGGCTACCAGATGCGCGCCAACGCACCGCTCGACGAAGTGGCCGTCATGCTCGGCCTGCCCGGCAAGATGGGCATGAGCGGCGCCGGCGTGTGGGATGCCTATCTCGCCGGCGACATCGCCGGCATCCGCAACTACTGCGAGACCGACGTGCTCAACACCTGGCTCGTCTACCTGCACTTCGAACGCATGCGCGGACGCCTGAGCGCCGAGGCCCACGCCGCCGAACAGCAGCGCCTGCGCGACCTGCTGCAACAGGCGCAGCGCCCGCACTTCGACGAATTCCTCGCCGCCTGGAACACCTGAAGCCGCGATACCCGAATCGAATCCATGCCCAGAAAACCGCGCATTCCCCAGCATTCCGTCACCACCCAGATCGAATCCCTGACCCACGACGGCCGCGGCGTCGCCCGCGTCGACGGCAAGACCGTGTTCGTCGACGGCGCACTGCCGGGCGAGCGCGTGGTGTTCCGCTACACCGCCGTGCACCGCAGACACGACGAGGGACGGGTGGAGGAAGTGATCGAGGCCAGCCCCGACCGCGTCGAGCCGCGCTGCGCGCACTTCGACGTCTGCGGCGGCTGCGCCATGCAGCATCTCTCGTCCGAGGCGCAGGTCCGCTTCAAGCAGCAGGCGATGCTCGAAAACCTGCGCCGCATCGGGGCAGTCGAACCCGCGCGCGTGCTCGAACCGCTCACGGGCCCGGTGTGGGGCTATCGCCGCAAGGCCAGGCTCGGCGTGCGCTACGTGCCGCAGAAGGGCCGGGTGCTGGTCGGCTTCCGCGAGAAGCGCGCCCACTTCCTGGCCGACATCCGCCGCTGCGAAGTGCTGGTGCCGCAGGTCGGCGAACGGCTGGAGGCGCTGTCCGAACTGGTCTACGGCCTGACGCTGCGCGAATTCATCCCGCAGATCGAGGTCGCCGCCGGTGACGACGCGACGGCCCTGATCTTCCGGCATTTCGAACCGCCGACCGAAGACGACCTGACGAAACTGCGCACCTTCGGCGAAGCGCACGGCTTTCACATCCTGCTTCAGGGCAACCCGCCCGAACCCGTGCGACCGCTCTGGCCCGAGACGCAGGCACTGCACTACGCGCACGCCGAATACGACACGCGCGTGAACTTCCACCCGCTCGACTTCATTCAGGTCAACGCCGAGATCAACCGCCGCATGCTGCCGCTCGCGCTCGAACTGCTCGACGTCCAGCCGCAGCACCGCGTGCTCGACCTGTTCTGCGGCCTCGGCAACTTCACGCTGCCGCTCGCGCGCCGCGCCGAACACGTCACCGGCGTCGAAGGCGAAGCCACGATGGTCGAACGCGCGCGCGAAAACGCACATGCCAACGGCATCGCCAACACCGACTACTTCACCGCCGATCTGGCCGGCGAACTCAAGCACGAACCCTGGCTCGGCCGGAAATACGACCGCATCCTGCTCGACCCGCCGCGCCTCGGCGCCAGGGAAGTCATCGCCCGGCTCGGGAAGTGCGGCGCCGAACGCATCGTCTACGTCTCCTGCGACCCGGCCACCCTCGCGCGCGACGCCGGCATCCTCGTCAACGAACTCGGCTATCGATTGGAAGCCGCCGGCGTCATGGACATGTTCCCCCACACCGCCCACGTCGAATCCATCGCGCTATTCGTGAAGCGCTGACGCAGCGCTGGAAGGTGTGGGAGCGGCTCCGCCGCGATGTGTACGATGTGCCGCCACGATCGCGGTGGGGCCGCTCCCGCAGGCTGCCGAGGAAAAACCGCCTTCCCCCGCAAGCGGGGAAGAGGGTTCGGGTGAGGGGAATGCCAGCTCATCCCAAGCCGGCTCAGACTCCGTGGATTCAGGTAATCACACGGCTCGGATGGACCGAAATGGCATCCGGGAAGGGCTGGATTACGCCATGTTCCAGCCGGCCACATCCTCGATCCCCAATTCCCTCGCGACCTGAGTCGATCACCATTCCCCGGTCATCTCTTTGCATCGCAGGGAGATCGGCGCTATCGTTCCGGCAACGCTTCGCAGGGAAGATTTGCCATGCCGGCACTCGCGACGTTTGCGCCAGCGATTTACCGCAGAAGGCCGTCCGCGTGGCCGTCAACGGCGCCGGACTGACCAGGCGCGCCACCTGCCACACGTTCCGACACCCGCTCGCCACGCATCTGCTCGAAGGCGGCTATGACATACGCACGGTGCAAGAACTGTTCGGCCGCAACGACGTGAAGGCCGCGATGATCTACACCCATATCTTGAATCGTGGACCATCAGGCTCCGTAGCCTGGTAGATGGGTTGTGACGGGCGACGCTGGAGGGTGTGATATGCGGGTCCGGATAAAAACCCTT
>JAQVJI010000188.1 GCA_028695255.1 Chromatiales bacterium
CCACCTTCTTCAGGATGTCGTAGCCGGCCTGCGGATGGCCCTTGATCATCTCGTATTCCAGCGTGCTGAGGCGGCCGGGCTTGGAGAGGATTTCCGTCGGCACGATGATCTTGCCGACGTCGTGCAGGTAGCCGCCGATGCGCAGGCCTTCCAGCCGGTGTTCGTCGAAGCCGAGTTCCGTGCCGATCGCGACTGCGATCTCTGCCACGCGCTTTTCGTGGCCCGTGGTGTACGGATCGCGCATCTCGCTCAGGATGGTGATGACCTCGACCGTGCGCAGGATCGAGCCTTCCAGTTTTTCGATGTAGCGGGCGATCCGTTCCTCGGTCCGTTTCTTTTCCGAGATGTCCTGCATCAGGCCGATGATCGCGGGTCGTCCGCGATGCGTGGCGCGGGACGCATGCGCGCCGAGTTCGACCGGGCTGCCGTCGCGACGCCGGGCCGTGAGGTCGAGCGCGGCATGAGTCGTCTCGCGCTCGAGCAACTGGCGCATCGTTTCCGCAGTCGTGGCACGGCTCGTTTCGGTAACGACCGACAGTGCCTCGCGTCCGACCAGGTCGTCGGCCTGCGCATAACCCAGGATGTCGGCGAAGCGCTGGTTCACATAGACGAACCGTTCGTCCTGAATGATGTAGATGCCGGCGATCGACTGTTCGACCAGCCCGCGAAACTGTTCCTCCGCCGCGTACAACTCCTCGTCGGCATGGCGCTGATCTTCCAGCACGCTGAGCAGGGCGCGACGGGATCGCTCGGCGTCTTCGAGCGCATGTTGCGGATCGGCGTGCGCATGTTCGTTGGCGTTCGGCAACGCGTCCGTTTCGGGCTCCGTTTCCGCGGCCGGATAGCGCGGCGGCAGACCGATCTGTGCCAGCACCTGATTGATTTCGTGTTTGAGATCGACGACGCGCGTCTCGCGTCCGACCGTGGCCTCGTGCCAGCGTTGCAGTTCATTGAGCTGTTCCCGCATGCGCGCCGATGCCTGGTGCCTTTCCGTCACGTCCCAGACGGCGGAAATCATCAGATCCTGCTCGGGCAGCGGGATGTTCGCGGCACTGACGTAACGCGGTTCGCCGCCGTCGCGGGCGGCGATCTCGACGTCGTCCCAGTGCATGCGCGCACGGTCACTGCTTTCGATGTCGGCCATGACGCGCGCGCGGATTTCGTCCCGATACGCGGGATCGACGTACACCGTGTCGAAGAAGGTTCCAATCTCGTGCAGGCTTCGCGGCGGCACGCCGTACAGGGTCTCGAACTTCTCGCTCACGAACACGAACCGGCCGTCGCTGATCCGGTTCAGCGCGAAACCGACCGGGGCATGTTCGAGCAGCGTTTCGATGAGGGCCTGGCGGCGTTTCAGCTCGGTATCGAGTCGAATGCGTTCGGTGACGTCGAACACCAGGCCCTCGTAACGCAGCACCCGGCCGTCCTCATCGCGGATGATTTTGGTGCGGTCCTCCACCCAGAGCGTTTCGCCGCCACCGGTGAAGATCCGATAGGTCTGCGCGTATTCGCTCTCTCCCTCGTGTGTGAATCGCTCGACCTCGGCGCCGACCCGCGCCCGATCGTCCGGATGAATGACGCCTTCGTATTGAATCTTCCCGGACCGGAAGTCCGCCGCCGCATAGCCCCAGCGGCTGACGTTCTCCGACACGTAGGCCACCGGCCAGCCGGGCTCCGGTAACCAGCGGAACAGCACCACCGGACTCGCCTCGACCAGGCTCGACGCGGCTTCGAGGGCCGCGTTGCGATCCAGATTGTCGAGCGCGAAGGAGATGTCCGTGGTCATTTCCCGGACCGTGTTCAGGATGTCGCCCTCGAAGAAATCGACCATGCCCGCGTACAGGTTGAGGGTGCCGATCACACGGCCGCCGCGACGGAAAGGGAACGAACCCACGGCACGTACACCGGCCTGGCGCGCGGGCTCATGCCACTCGGCCAGCGCGGCATCGGCCAGAAAATCATTGCTGATTGCGTATTGCCCCGTGTGCATCGCTGCGCTGCACAGGGCCTGGCAACGAGCGTCCCTGAGGGCGCTCAGCCAGAGTCCGGCTGGGTCGACGTCGTTGCTGTGATGACTGAAATGCCTCGCCGGCATTTCGTCGTTCGCCTCGCCGGCCAGACAGATCGAGGCGAAGCGGACGTCGCCATGCCTGGCCGCGATCTGGCATATCCGGTCGAACAGCGAATCCCGGTCGTTGCAGCGCACGATGGCCTGATTGGTCTGCGACAACACGTCGTACAGATCCTTCTGGCGGCGCATCGCCGCCGCCGTTCGGGCGGCCAGTTCCAGCCCTTGCGCCTGCCGCTGCTGCCGCCACAGCAGCCACAACACGAAGCTGATGACGATGACCGCGAACAGCGCGACCGCGCCGATCCAGAACGCCAGCCGCCGCAGCGGTTGCATGACCTCCTCGTGATCGATCTTGGCAACGATGTGCCAGCGGGTGCCCGCGATCGGTCGCCATACGGCCAATACTGGAACACCGCGATAATCGATGCCGTTCATCCTGCCCGGCGTCTGGTCGCGTACCGCCACGGCGGCCGGGAGTCGCGCATCGGAAGCGGATATCTTGAATGGAGCGCCGTCCGCGCGATGACGCAGATGGTTGAGGAATCGCACTTCGTCGCCTTCGCGCCGTACCAGCAGGGTTTCCCCCGTGCGCGCCGCGCCGGGCCAGGTCTCGACGTAGGGAAACAGGAAATCCGCCATGCCCATGCGCATGACGACGGCACCTATTGCCTGACGTGGGGCCTGACGCCGGTCGGCAGTCTGGTGCAAAAGCGGAACGACGAAGTCCACGAACCCTTGTCCGTCGGCGTCGAAGTAGAGGCTGCCGCGACGCACCAGACCGTCTGCCAGCGTCGTGGGCAGCAGCATCAGCGTCGAGGGGGCGAGGGGATGGTCTTCGCCGACCGTCATTCGCACCGTTCCTGCGGGGTCGACGATCAGCAACGAACGATAACCGTAGGCACGCAGGTCGCTTTCCAAGCGCGAGCGCACGACGGGTTCCTGCTCCGAGGTCGCGTCCTGCATGAACGCGGCGACGCCATCGACGAAGCCCTGTGCGGACGTCATCGAGATGCCGTCGCCCGTGCGTTCGTTCAGCCAGCGCTCGATCTGAAGTTTCTTCAGATTGGCGATCGCGTCCAGATTCTCGAACGACTCCCGCTCCACTTCGGGGCCGTACAGGCCGAGGATGCCGAAGCCGAGCAGCAATGCGCCCAGCAACAACGCAAGACACAGGCCCGCCAGCCGGTAGCCGTATGTCTGCGGGATATCCCGAACCCCTGCATGGTCGATGGCGGACATGGGTTTTGCGTTCAATGATTCTCTTGCGGTCTGTCATGAACGAGCATGCGGCATCGAGGGAACGCTGAACAGGTTTTTGTGTTCAGCGTTCCCCAGGCCGATCAAGCGAAACTCACAGCGACTGGCTTCCGGCAAGATTTTCCGTCAGCGCCGCATGCGCGGCGGCCAGACGCGCGATCGGCACGCGCGGGCCGGAGCAGGAGACGTAGCTCAGACCGATCTGGTGGCAGAAGCGGATCGAGGCCGGATGGCCGCCGTGTTCGCCGCAGATGCCGACCTTCATGTCCGGGCGCGTGCCGCGACCCCAGCCGATCGCCAATTGCATCAGTTTGCCGACGCCCTTGACGTCCAGTACCTCGAACGGATTGTCCTGCAGGATCTTGTTCTGGTTGTACATCGGCAGGAACTTGTTCTCCGCATCCTCGCGCGAGAACGAGAAGGCCGCCTGCGTGAGGTCGTTGGTGCCGAAGGAGAAGAACTCCGCTTCCTCGGCCAGGCTCTCGGCGCGCATGCAGGCGCGCACGACTTCGAGCATGGAGCCGAACTTGAACTGGAGTTTCACGTTGTGGCGCGTCTCGACCTCGGCGCGGATGGTCTCGACCCATTCCTTGACGCGCCGCAGTTCCTGCGCGGTGCAGACCTGCGGCACCATGATCTCGGGATGCACTTCGATGCCCGCGACCTGGCATTCGGCCGCGGCCTCCAGGATGGCGCGGATCTGCATGGAGTAGATCTCGGGGTAGGTGAGGCCGAGACGCACACCGCGATGGCCGAGCATCGGATTGACCTCGAACAGCGCGCGCACCTTCTTCAGCATCGTCTCCTTCTTCTGGATCGCCTCGTCGACCAGCGCCGGGTCGGCCGGCAGCACGACCTGCGGATGCGTCTCGCGCGTGCGGTACATGAAGTCGACCGCGTCCGACAGCACGCGCATGCCGCCCAGCGTGTCGCGCAGATGCCGCAACTGATCGAGTTCCTCGACGAGCTGGTTTTCCGACGGCAGGAATTCGTGGATCGGCGGATCGAGCAGGCGGATGGTCACCGGCCGCGGCGCCATGGCCTTGAAGATGCCCTTGAAGTCCTCGCGCTGGATCGGCAGTAGCTTGTTGAGTGCGGCCTGACGGTCGGCGGCATTCTCGGCCACGATCATCTCGACCACGATCGGCAGGCGTTCGACGGCGTTGAACATGCGTTCGGTGCGCGCGAGGCCGATGCCCATCGCGCCGAACTTCAGCGCGCGTTCGGCGTCGTCCGGCGTGTCGGCGTTGGCCATCACCTTGAGCCGCGCCGTCTCGTCGGCCCAGGCGAGCAGGGTGGCGAGTTCGGCGGTGAACTCGGCCTCGATCATCGGCACCTCGCCGAGATACACGTTGCCGGTGGTGCCGTCGATGGTGATCAGCGTGCCTTCGCCGAAGGACTGCTCGCCGACCGTCGCCTGACGCGTGCGCACGTCGACGTGGATGCCCTCGGCGCCGGCAACGCAGGGCTTGCCCATGCCGCGCGCGACCACCGCCGCGTGCGAGGTCTTGCCGCCGCGGCTGGTGAGAATGCCCTGCGAGGCGAAGAAGCCGTGGATGTCCTCTGGCTTGGTCTCCTCGCGCACCAGGATCACCTTCTCGCCGGTACGGCCGAGCTTTTCGGCGCGGTCGGCGTCGAACACCGCGATGCCGCAGGCGGCGCCCGGCGAGGCCGGCAGGCCGCGCGCGATGGCGCGTGCGCCGGTCTTCGGATCGAGGCGCGGAAACAGGAGTTGTTCGAGCATCTCGGGCTGGATGCGCAGCAATGCCTGACGCTGGTCGATCAGACCTTCCTTCACCATTTCGACCGAACTGCGCACCAGCGCTGCCGCGTTCATCTTGCCGTTGCGCGTTTGCAG
>JAQVJI010000189.1 GCA_028695255.1 Chromatiales bacterium
CGCCTCGTGCAGCACCTCGTTGCCGTCGGGCCGGCCGACCAGACCGTGCAGATGCAGCACGTCGTTTTCCAGCCAGGCATGGCCGGCGATTGGCACCTGGCAGCCGCCGTTGAGGCCGCTGTTCATGGCGCGTTCGGCGCGCACGCGCAGATGCGTCTCGGGGTCGTCCAGCCCCTGGATCAGCGCCAGCACGGCGGGGTCGTTCTCCCGGCATTCGATGCCGATCGCGCCCTGGCCGACCGCCGGCAGGCTTTGCTGCGGTTCGAGCAGCGAGGTGATGCGGTCGCTGAAGCCCAGGCGCTTGAGGCCGGCGGCGGCGAGGATGATGGCGTCGTAGTCGCCGGCATCGAGCTTGGCCAGGCGCGTGTTGACGTTGCCGCGCAGATCGAGGATTTCGAGACCTGGGAAGCGGGCGCGGATCTGACACTGGCGGCGCAGGCTGGAGGTCCCGACGCGCGCGCCGGCGGGCAGTGCATCGAGGTTCGGATAGCGGTTGGAGACGAAGGCGTCGCGCGGGTCCTCGCGGCGCAGGATCACCGGCAGGCACAGGCCATCCGGCAGCGCCATCGGCACGTCCTTCATCGAATGCACGGCGATGTCGGCACTGCCATCGAGCAGGCCGTTTTCCAGCTCCTTCACGAACAGGCCCTTGCCGCCGACCTTGGCCAGCGGCGTGTCGAGGATGCGGTCGCCCTGCGTCGTCATGCCCACCAGTTCCACCCGCACCCCGGGGTGCAGTTCCCGCACGCGGCGGGCGACTTCCTCGGCCTGCCAGACGGCGAGCGGGCTCTTGCGGGTGGCGATGCGTAGAACGGCTTGGGACATGGGGTCTCCCGGGCGAGATAGTGAGCGGGACGGAACTTGCTGGCAGACTTGCTGCCAGAATCGAGATTCCGAAGTGTATTACACCCCACCCCGAACGTCATTTTCCGGCACTTCTCATGCAGAGACTGACCTCCCTGATCCTCGCCCTCGTCGCGCTCACCGGCTTCAACGCCTGCGCCGACGCCCGCCCGCCCGTGCCGCTGATCCAGGACCTGCGCGCCGAGGCCGTCGCCGCGCGCGAGCAGAAGCTGCCGATCCTGATCGAATTCGCGCTCGACCACTGCCCCTATTGCCATCACGTCGAGGACGTCTATCTGCGGCCGATGATCGCGAGCGGGGATTACGCAGGAAGAGTGCTGATCCGCAAGCTGCACATGGATGCGCGCAGCCGCGTGATCGACTTCGACGGCCGCCAGATCAGCGGCAACGAACTGGCCGCGCGCTATCGCGTGCGCGTCGCGCCCACCGTCGTGCTGGTGGACGCGCAGGGCGAGGTGCTGGCCAAACCGCTGGTCGGCGTGTCGATCCCGGATTATTACGGCGGTTATCTGGAAGACGCCATCGACAGCGCCTTCGAACGCCTGCGCACGGGCATGCTGGCGAAGGCGCCCTGAACGCACATCGGTTCAACCCTTCAGCCAGCCCCGCCAGCCGCCAAAGCGCGTGACGTCTTCGGCGTCGCGCGTGGCGATCGCCTCGCACAGGAATCCCTGTACCGTCGACCCGTCCGCCAGCGTCAGCGTGCCGATGCCGAGCGGTGCCGGGATGCCGGCGACGAAGGAACCGTAGTGCTCCACCGGCAGCGACCAAACCTCGACCTCGATCGCGGCGCCGTCGTCGACGCGCACCAGCCCCGGCCGTTGCGGCGGACCGCCGGGCAGTGCGTAGAGACGATAGTTCGGTGCAGTGCGCGTGCGCGCGACGAGTTCGCCGCCGCGTTCGGTGAGTTGATGATTGAGCGGCAGGCCCTGCATGTGGGCGCCGCAGACCGCGACCTGCACGCGACCCGTGTCGTTCGATCCGGACGCCGTCGGCGCGGGCAGCGGCGCGCCCGTGGCGCCGGCCGGCAGGTCGAGGCTGCGATGCAGGCGCGCGCCCAGTTCCAGCAGCGCACGATCGTTGAAGGCCGGCGCGAACAGCGTGACGCCGAACGGCAGGCCGGCGGCAGTGAAGCCGGCCGGTACCGCGACCGCCGCCAGATCGAGCAGGTTCATGAAATTCGTGTAGCGGCCGAGGTTGGCGTTGAGCGCGAGCGGTTCGGCCAGCACCTCGTCGATGCGATAGTGCGTGCCCGCGGTCGGCATCAGCATCAGGTCCACTTCGTGCCAGATCGGTTCCGCCGCGCGTGCGAGTGCGGCGAGCCGGTACTGCGCCTCGAAGGCGGCGACGGCGGAAAGTTCGTGCGCCGGTTCGATGATGCCGCGCGTCACCGGCAGCAGTGCGTCCGCGTCGCGCTCGATGAAATCGCGGATCGCGGCATGGCGTTCCGCCACCCAGGGTCCTTCGTACAGCAATCGCGCGGCGTCGAGGAACGGCGCGCAGTCGATCTCGTGCCGTTGCAGGCCGAGCGATTCCAGGCGCCGCGCGGTCGCCTCGAACAGGCGCGCGTAGTCGGCGTTGCCGAACCATTCGAGCTGATCGGTGCGCGGCGTGCCGAAGCGCGCGCCGGTGCGTGGAATGCCGCGCGCGGACGTGATTCGTCGCGCATAGGGATCGGCGTCGTCGAAGACGGCGGCGACGTCGAACACGCGGCGCGCGTCCTCGGCCGTGAGCGCGAACACCGAGACGCAGTCGAGCGTGCGGCAGGCCGGCACCACGCCGTTCGTCGACAGACGTCCGCGCGTCGGCTTGAGTCCGACCAGATTGTTGAAGGCCGCCGGTACGCGGCCCGAACCGGCGGTGTCGGTGCCGAGCGCGAAACTCGTCTGGCCGAGCGCCACCGCGAGTGCCGAGCCCGAACTCGATCCGCCGGAGATGTAATGCGGATCGAAGGCGTTGGGGCAGGCGCCCCAGGGCGAGCGCGTGCCGACCAGGCCGGTGGCGAACTGGTCGAGGTTGGTCTTGCCGATCGGAAGCGCGCCGGCCGCGATCAGGCGCTCGACCACGAAGGCGGAGCGCGTCGGCGCATAGGCGTACTCGGCGCAGCCGGCGGTGGTCGGCAGGCCGGCCAGGTCGATGTTGTCCTTGATCGCGAACGGCACGCCGTAGAGCGGCAACCGTGCGATGTCCTGACCGCGCAAGGCGCGCGCATGATCGAGCATGGCCTTGCGCGGCAGCGCCGAGATCCACACCGACGGCGGTCCCGCGGCGATGCGCCCGAGCACGAGGTCGATGACCTCCTCGGGCGTGAAGGCGCCGCGTGCATAGCCGTCGCGCAGGGCGGTGATGTCGAGACTCTGGTCGTCGTTCAGCATGGTTGATCTGCCTGGATGGTTGGTTCTTTGGCCATGAAGAAAAATGCTGTTGCTCTCGCAGAGGACGCCGGGACGCAGGGAACAGCAGAATGGCGATAGTGTTGTTTCCCCCTGCGTCCCGGCGATCTCAGCGAGAGAACGTGTTTTTCCCTTGATTTTCGGGTCATTGCTCAGTCCGTCGCCAGCCGGAGCACGAGCAACGCCTGCCCCGCATGCACGCCGTCGCCGGGTGCGCAGAGGATGTCCGCCACCACGCCGGCCTCGTCGGCCTCGATCGACACCTCCATCTTCATCGCCTCCACCACCAGCAGCGGCTGGCCGACCTCGACGCGCTGACCGAGTGTGACCGCGATTTGCCAGACGCTGCCGGTGACGGGCGAGGCGACGGCGAGGTGGCCGGGCGGCAGCTCGGTCATCGCGTCGGCCGCGCCGACGTCGACGGCCTCGTCGACGTGCGCGGTCTGGCCTGTCGCCCGCCAGCGTTCGCGCTCGGCCTCGAAGGCGGCCTGCTGGCGTGTCTTGAATTCGGCGATCGAGGCGCGGTTGTCGGCGAGGAAGCGTTGATAGGCGGCGAGGTCGAGTTCGCTCTCCTCGATGCGCAGTGGATAGCGTCCGAGCGGAAAATCCTCGCGGATGCGCAGCAGTTCCTCGGCCGAGACGGGGAAGAAGCGGATCTGGTCGAAGAAGCGCAGCAGCCATTGCTTGCCGTCGTTGAAGGCATCGGTCTGGCGCCACGGATTCCACATCTGGAGCGTGCGGCCGACGAACTGGTAGCCGCCCGGTCCTTCCATGCCGTACACGCACAGATAGGCGCCGCCGATGCCGACCGCGTTCTCGGGCGTCCAGGTGCGTGCCGGGTTGTACTTGGTGGTGACGAGGCGATGGCGCGGATCGAGCGGCGTGGCGACCGGCGCGCCGAGATAGACGTCGCCGAGGCCCATCACGAGATAGCTCGCGTCGAACACGATGCGTCTGACGTCGTCGATCGAATCGAGGCCGTTGATGCGGCGGATGAACTCGATGTTGGACGGACACCAGGGCGCATCCGCGCGCACCGACTGCATGTAGCGTTCGATCGCCTGCCGCGTCGCCGGATCGTCCCAGGACAGCGGCAGATGCACGATGCGCGACGGAACCTTCATCGCATCGACCGGCGGCAGCGCGTCCTCGGCCGCGATCAGCAGGTCGAGCAGCCGCGATTGCGGCAGCAGGCGCGGGTCGTAATGCACTTGCAGCGAACGGATGCCGGGCGTGAGTTCGTGCATGCCGGGGCGCGGAGTGCTTAACCATTGCATGAGCGCGTGCACGCGAAAGCGCAGATCGAGGTCGAGCACCATCGGCCCGTATTCGATCAGCAGGTGGCGGTCGCCGGCCTGGCGATAACACACGTCCGGACGCGCGCCGTGTTGCGGCAGCGTGGCGAGGATCGGCGACACGCGTTCGTGCGCGACGACGGCGGGGGCGGACGGCAATGCTCCGAGCGCATCGATCGCCGCGTCGAGCGCGCGCGCGTGGCGCTCGGCCTCGTCCACCGTCACGGCGTGAAAGCGCAGGCGATCGCCCGGTCGCAACTGGCCGAGCTTCCAGCGTTCGGCGGCGATCACCGTCACCGGACAGACGAAGCCGCCGAGACTCGGTCCGTCGGGTCCGAGGATCACCGGCATGTCGCCCGTGAAATCGACCGCGCCGATCGCGTAGGCGTTGTCGTGGATGTTCGACGGATGCAGGCCGGCCTCGCCGCCGTCGCTGCGCGCCCATTGCGGTTTCGGGCCGATCAGGCGCACGCCGGTGCGCGAGGAGTTGTAGTGCACCTCCCAGTCGGTGGCGAACAGCATGGCGATGTCGTCGTCGGTGAAGAAATCCGGCGCGCCGTGCGGGCCGTACATCACCGCGATGTCCCAGT
>JAQVJI010000190.1:0-2766 GCA_028695255.1 Chromatiales bacterium
TCCTGCCGCCGCTGCTGCTGGCCATCGACCGCCGACGCTGAGATCGCCGAACATGCCGACCGCCACGATCGTCCACGTCACCGCAGATCTGCTTCGCCGCATGCGCCCGGCGCCGGCACGATGACGGTCGCGGCGGCAACACGGACACCGCAGACCCTCCGGATCATCAGCTTCAACGTCGCCTGCGGTCATCTCTTCACCACCCACCGCGATCAGCGGATGGACGCCATCGGCCGGCGCCTGAAGGAACTCGATCCCGACCTGGTGGCGATCCAGGAGGCCTTCACGCACGATGGCCGCACACGTCTGTTCGCCGCCCTCGAAGGCTCGCGCTTGGTGTATCGCGCGGACTTCCCGGCCGGCGTCGTCGGCAACGGCATGCTGACGCTGAGCGCCTGGCCGATCGTCGAACGCGCTTTCCATCGCTATCGTCACGGCAGTCCCTGGTACAAGATCCATCAGGGCGACTGGTGGGCCGGCAAGGGCGTGGGACTGACGCGCATCGCGTTGCCGAAGCTCGATCTCGATTTCTACAACACCCACACCCAGCCTGACCGCGGCGATCCGGCCAACGCCGTCGCGCGCCGCGGCCAGATGACCGAGATGGCCGACTTCATCCGGTGCACGCGCAGGCCCGGCGTGCCGCTCATCGCGGCCGGCGACTTCAACACCGGCGTCGGCGCAGCGGACCTGGGTTCAATGCTCGCCGCGACCGGGCTGAGGCCCGTCGCCGCGCCGGCCGACGCGATCGACTTCGTTCTCACCGCCGACGCCACGTCATGGCATTTCGAGCCGGCGGCGGCGCGCGCGATCCACGGCAGCATCGCCGGCCGTCATGCCGCAATCTTCCTCGACCGCGCACCCACGCCGGCGGAACTCTGGCGCATGCACTTCGGTCACCCGGAAATGACCCCGCTCAGCGATCATCCGGGTTACGTCGTCGACCTGCACCTGACCCCGCAGGCGAACGATGGCGAAGACGTGGCCCGATGAACACGACCAACCGCCAGATGCCGCTGCACGCGCATGGCCTCGTCGTCGACGCGGGCGTGTGCCATTGCCGCGTGCAGGGACGCGATCCCGATGGCGCGGTGCGGTTCGATCTGCTGTTCCCGAGCAACGCCGACCTGCGCGGCCTGCTTGCCACCATCGAACTGCCGGCGCACGCGGCCGGCGCCCCCGAACCGCCGCTGCTGATCACCGGCCGGCTCGCGCCCTGGGTGCGGGAGACGCTGGGGCGCGGGCGCGTGATCCTGCCGGCCGCCGCCGCGTGGCTGACCGCGCGCGACCGGCTGCGGGCGGGCGACGAACGCCCGCTCGGGTTGATCGAACTGTCCGCCTCCGGCTATCTGCTCGCCGGCGTCGAAGGCGATGGGACGTTGCGCGACGATCTGCTGCTGACGCATCCGCGCTGCGGCGCCGGCTCGGGCGTCAACCTCGACCGCATCCTGCAAAAGCTCGGCCTCGCGCGCGATCAGGTCGACGTGCTGCTGGCCGACTATCTGGGCGAGGCCGGCGCCGCGCGCCGCGCCAAGGTCGCCACGCGCGCTGACCGCTGCGGCGTGTTCAGCGCCTCGGCCACCGTCTCGGACAAGAACCAGGGCATCCCGCTCGCCGTCGCACTCGCCACCACGCTGAAATCCGAGGTGCTGAAGGCCTGCCGCAAGCTGCCGCCCAGTTACGACGCCGTGCTGCTCACCGGACGACTGTTCCTGTGGCGCTACGCCCGCGACTGCGCGGAAGACCAGTTGCGTGCGCAGGGTGTATCGGAGATCGTCTTCGATCCGCACAACGACCGCCAGATCGAGGCCCTCTGGGCCTTCGCCGCGCGCGTGCCGATGGAACGCATCGCCGCCCCCGACCCGCGTCTGTTGCCCGATGCGGTGGTGCACGAACGGCCGGCGTTCGAAACGCTGAAGGCGCGGCTTCAAGACACGCACGCCTTCCAGCGTCTGCCAGAAACCGATGCGTCCATCGCCATCCCCAGCCTGGCCGGCCGCCGCCTCGACATCGGCCTCGACGTCGGCTCGACCATGGCCAAGATCGTGCTCGCCGACGCCGACAGCGGCGAGGCCCTGTTCCACGGCTCCTACAGCAACGCCGGCGACACCATCGAAACCCTCAAGCGTGTGTTCCGCGAACTGATCGCGGGCGGCGCCGGTATCCTGCGGGTACACGGCATCGGCATCACGGGCTCCGCACGCTATCAGGTGAAGGAAGCGCTGGCTCACCTCTACCCGCAACTGGCCGAACGCCTGTTCGTGCTGGTCGAGAACTACGCCCATGCGCGCGGCTCGATCGCACTCGCGCGCGCTCACGTCGATCGCATCGACGCCCTCGGCCTGCCGGTGGAACGCGAACTCTGCATCCTGGTCGACGTCGGCGGCGAGGACACGAAGATCTCCACCATCGCGCTCGCGCAGGCCGAGCTGTACGGCAACGCGATGAACCTCAAGTGCTCGGCCGGCACCGGCAGCCTGATGGACACGCTCGCCGCACTGTTCGAACTGCCGGACGTGGCCTGCGCCTGCCGCGAGGCGCAGGCCGCCGCGCGCGGCCTCGCGCTCGATGCCACCTGCGCGGTGTTCCTGATGGAGCACGCACGCAGGCTCCAGGTGCAGGGCGTGCCGCGGGCCGAGATTCTCGCCTCGGCCGTGTGGGCGATCGTCGAGAACATGGCGCACGGCCTGTGGCCGCAAATCGACCTGCCGCGTCATGCCGTGGTGCTGTTGCACGGTCAGACCATGCGTTCCGATCCGCTGCCGC
>JAQVJI010000190.1:2866-5136 GCA_028695255.1 Chromatiales bacterium
ATTCTCGCCTCGGCCGTGTGGGCGATCGTCGAGAACATGGCGCACGGCCTGTGGCCGCAAATCGACCTGCCGCGTCATGCCGTGGTGCTGTTGCACGGTCAGACCATGCGTTCCGATCCGCTGCCGCTCGCGGTGGTGCAGCGTCTCGCGGCCCATCTCGAAGCGCCGGTGTACGGCCTGGTGCCGCCGCATCCGGGTCATCGCGCCTGTTTCGGCCTGATCCACACGCTCGGGCAGGTCGCGCCCGCGGGCGACACGACCTTGCCGCTCGCGCCCTTCGTCGAGGCACACTTCGAGAAGCGCATCATCGAATGCCGCGGCGCGGCCTGCGACGATCCCGATGCGCGCTGCAACCGCGCCCACCTGAGCTGCCGGCGCGGCGAGGGCGAACGCAAGCTGTCGTTCACGCTCGGCGGTTGCAGCGCGATCAACGAACTGCTGGCGCGCAAGCTCGCCGTCGACGGCGAACGGCCGCTCGTGCAGGCCGTGCCCGACAGCTACAAGGCGCTGTGGGACTACGTCGACGAGCGCCTGCCGAGGAGCGAGGCGCCGGACCGGCTGGTGATCGCGCGCAGCTTCGTGATCTCCGAGTGGGCCTTCCTGCTCGGCCGCCTGCTGCAAACGCTCGGCCTGCCGGTGCACGTCGACGACGTGCACGCCGAGGATCTGACCGACGCCCAGCCGCTGTTCAACATCGACACCTGCGCACCGCACATGGGCGCCGTCGGCCAGTACCGGCGGCTCGCCGGCCAGCCGCACGGCATGATCCTCGCGCCGCAGATCGAATACCTGCCCACCGATGGCGTCAGCCGCGGCCTCGCCTGCACGCTCAACCAGGGCGGCGTGGCGGTGGCCGCCAATCTCGCCACGCTCGCCCACGGCGGCGCGCGCTTCCACCTGTTCCACCTCGATCTCGGCCGGCTCGACACCGAACCATTACTGGAGCAGTTCGTCACGCGGCTCGCGCCCGTGTTCGAGCACTACGGCATCGCGCCCACGCGCGCGACGCTGGCCGCGGCGATCGCGCAGGCCGTCTCCGCGCACCGGCAATTGCGGACCGAAGTGGCCGATCTCGCCGCACGCTACGCCAGCGAGGCGCTGGACGAGGGCCGCCAGGTCGCACTGGTGGTCGGACGCGAATACATCCTCAATCCCGGCATCTACGACAGCCACGTACGGCGCCTGCTGCGCGACCAGAACCTGACCGTGATCCCGTCCTGGGTGCTGGACGTCGAGCTCGATCCCGACTATCACGACATCTACTGGCGCAACCCGCACTTCATCCTCACGCTGCTCGACGGCGTCGCGCGGCGCGAACTGCACCGGCGCCTCCGGCATGCCGGACTGCGTGCGGTGTTCGAGCGCATCGAGACCGGCGCGGCACTGCTACCGGTGGTGCAGGTCTCGACCTTCAGCTGCGGGCCCGACAGCATCATCCGCCCGATGGTGGCCGAGATCATGCGCCGGCGACCGTTCCTGCTGATCCAGTCGGATGCGGTGCTGAAGGAACTCGCGCATCTCGAAAACCGCGTCAACACCTACATGAAGCAGCTCGCGCCGGACCTGCGGCTGCAACGCGCATCGTCGGATGCCGCGCATTTCAGCGTGCGCACGCTCGACGAACTGGACCTGCACGATCCGGTGAACGCCGACACAGACGTCATCTATTTCCCGACGCTGGCCGACAACCGCAGTCTCACGTCCGTACTGCGCGGCGCCGGCTTCACCTGCATCGACAACTACGACGATGACGATTTCGATCTCGCCCGGCGCGTGCACGACGGCCGCCGCACGACCGGCGACGCGGTGTGCGCGCCGCTCGCCGCCGTCTACGGCGATCTCGAACGCGCGATCGCGGATTTCACGCGCCGGCGCGCGCAGGGCGATCCGCTGGTCGCCGGCAAGAAGCGCCTGCTGTACTTCGAGATCAAGGGCACCGGCCCCTGCCGGCAGGGCCTCTACACCAACGTGCATCAGGTGCTGTTCCAGCGCGGACCGCGCGCCGAGGGCCGTGCCTGCAACGCCCTCCCCGGCGACGGCGTACTCAAGATGCTGGCCGGGCGCGAGTACGAGGGCTTCAACTTCGGCATGCCGGAATGGGTGCTGGTGCGCGCGCATCAGGGCACCATCCTGCAGGGCGTGCTGCACGCACTGTTCTTCGCGGCGGCAGGCGAATGCGCCGATTACGCCGGGTTCGAACGATTCCAGCGCGAGTTTCGCGCTCTCAAGGAAGAACTCTATCGGCGCATCGAACGTCATGCCCGGCCGCG
>JAQVJI010000191.1 GCA_028695255.1 Chromatiales bacterium
GGTGCTCGGTTTCAAGCACGTGCGGTCGCTCCGGCTCGGTCTGCGCGGCTGGAACGACGATGGCGGCGAACTGATCGATGGCGCATGCAACGACGTCGACCCCGAAGTGGCGGACGAGTTCTTTCGTGCCAAGCTCAGGCCGGATCAGTTGGGTTGACGCCGCAGTCGTGGGGGCGGCGCTGCCCATCATACGGCCTGCCGTTGCAGATAGGTATGCAGCTTGGCGATCAACGTCGGCCGATCGAAGGGCTTGACGACGAAGTCCACGGCACCGGCCTTCAGGCTCTCGAACACGACCTTGCGCTCGCTGTGACCGGTGACCATGATGACCGGCGTGTTCGCGAAACGCTCCACCGCCTTGAGGCGATGGGTGGCCTCGACGCCGTCGATGTCGGGCAGGTTGACGTCCATCAGGATGATGTCGGGACGCTGCCGGCGCAGGATCGCCAGCGCCTCGGTGCCGGACAGCGCGGATACGAGGTCCATCGGCTGTTCCTTCAGCATGCTCTTCAACAGCTTGTGCTGGAACTCGTCGTCATCCACCAGCAACACCAGAGAGCGCACGCGGTTCGCCAGCGATCCCAGCGCGCGCGCCGATTCGAGTTGCGGTTTGAGTTCCTCCTTGAAGCTGCCGACCCATTGCCGCACCGGCTGCACCGCATCGGTGACCTGCCTGAAACGCTCGCCGATCTCTTCCCGCCTGATGCGATCGACCTCGCGCTGGAAACCGTCGCGATCCCGCACCTCGACCAGATCGGGGCGCGTACCGTCCGACAGGCTGCGCGAGAAACCTTCGAGTGCCGTACCGATGCCCTGCTCCGCCTGTTGCAGCGAATGGCTTGCGGCCTCGATGCGCTGTCCGCCCTGCGCGAGACTGCGTTCGAGCAAGGTCTCCAGTTCGGCGATGCGTCGTGCCTGGGCGGCGAACTCGGTCGGCGACGGCGATGCGCCTTCAGCCGACGGCGCCATCTGACGCAAGGCATGATGGACCGCCATGCGCAGGCGCGTCGAATCGTTGGTGGTGGGCCAGAACAGCACGTAGTCGTCGAAGTATTCCTGCTTGCACAGATCGTATACGCGCTTCAGATCGTCCTTGTTGCACAGGATCACCGTGCGGTGCGGCAGGGCGTGGACCAGATGACCGAGACGGTACAGACCGAGGTAATAGCGCTCGGCCTTCTCCAGCGTGTTGAAGGCCAGCACCAGCACCTGCGGTTTGTGGTGTTCGAAATCGGCGACCGCGTTCTCGGGCGAAGTGGTCACGAAAACCCGCTCGAACTCCATCGTCAGCAGGCGCCGGACCACCTCGGCGTCGGAGGCGATCTCGGTCGCGACCAGGATGCAGGGTTCTTCGGCGTTCATGTCGGCGGCAGATCCAGATCGCGGCGACGCGCCTCCCATTGCGCCATCCACTCCGGCAGTTCGGCGGCCGGCATCGGCCGGCCGATGAAAAAGCCCTGCGCCAGATCGCAGCCCCGAGCGCGCAGGAAATCCCAGTCGTCACGGTCCTCGACGCCTTCGGCAACGGTCTTCATGCCGAGCTGCCGCGCCACGCCCAGGCTGGCCTCGAAAATCGCCTGCAACGACGCATCGCGCCAGGCACCGTGGACGAAACCGTAATCCACCTTGAGTTCGCTGAACGGGATGTCGCGCAATTGCGCGAGCGAGGAATGGCCGGTGCCGAAGTCGTCGATCGACAGGCCGATGCGCTTCAGGCGCAGCCGCGCGAGGATGTCGAGCGACGCCAGCGGGTCCTTCATCAGCCGGCTTTCCGTCACTTCCAGCACCAGATGATTCATCGGCAGACCGGCCCGCGCCACCTCGTCGGCGACGAAGTCCGCAAACTCGAGCGCGGCCAGACTGTCCATCGAGACGTTGACGGCGATGTGCAATGGCATGCCGTCGTCCTGCCACTGCCGCGCCTGATGCAAGGCGTCGACCAGCACCACCTGCGTCAGCCCGTCGATCAGTCCCTGCTCCTCGGCCATCGGGATGAACTGCACCGGCATGACCAGACCGTCGCGTGGGTGGTGCCAGCGCACCAGCACCTCGACGCCGGCAACCTCGCCGCTGGCCGGGTTCACCTTGGGTTGGAAGTAGTTTTCCAGTTCGCCGTCGGCGATGGCGCGCGCCAGTTCCGCGGCCTCGTAGCTCCTGCCCTGCACGCGATCCGCAGGCGCGACCACTTCCCGGCCCGCTTCCAGCACCTGTTGCAACTGCGCCGGTGAAACCGGTTTCGTCAGCGTGCCGACTACCCGCAACCGATGCGCGCGCGCCAGCCGCTCGGCCGTTTGCAGAATACGCCGGTCCTCGCCGCTGATCAGTACCAGCGCGCCGTGATATCCCATCTGAACCAGATGACGCACGAACTCGACGCCGTCCATCTGCGGCATCTGCAGATCGCTGAAAACCATGTCGACCGGCGCGTCCGCCGAGCGCAGCCGTGTCAGTGCCGCCTCGGCGCTGTCGCAGGCGACGACCCGCTCGAAACCGAGGTTGTTCAACTGGCGCACCAGCAGCTTGAGCACGAAGGGCTCGTCATCCACCAGCAGTATGTTCATGTCCATCTCCCCTGATTCCATCGATCGCGGCAGACTCCCATTCGTCACGACACCCCGACGATGCGCGTAATCTCCGCCTCCACTTCCGCGAACGCCTGTTCCAGCGCGGCCATGCCCTGCGCAATGAACGGCCTGTCGCCGGACTTGCCGGCGCTTTCGAGACCGGCGCACAAGTCGCCGAACATGAGCGCCCCGACCGAGCGCGACGACGATTTCAGCTTGTGCGCGATCGAGGTCAATTGCGGTACGTCGCCCGCCGCCTCGGCCGCGCGCAGATCCTTCACGTGCCTGCGGGCCGATTTCAGGAAATCGGCCAGAAATTCGGTCACGACGCCCATGTCGTCGCCGACCAGACCCTTGAGTATCGAGACGTCCAACACCGGCTTTGCATGGTTCACGGGTTGCTCCTCCACCATCGTCGATGCGCCGTTGTCCGGCGGCATCCATTTCTCCAGTGCCGCCTTGAGATTGGGCAGGGTCACGGGTTTGGTCAGATATTCGTCCATGCCGGCAGCAGCGGCGCGGTTCGCCTCGCCGCGCAACGCGTTGGCGGTGAGCGCCAGGATCGGCATGCGCCGCCCGCCTTGCTCCTTGCGCCGGATGTTCTCGGTCAGCGTGTAGCCGTCCATTTCCGGCATGTGCAGATCCGTCAGCAAGAGAGCATAGCCGCCCTCTTCCCACAGGCGCAGCGCCTCGCGGCCGTTGCCGGCGACTTCCGCCGCATAACCGAGCAATGCGAGTTGCCGCAGGATGACCTTCTGATTGATCTCGTCGTCCTCCGCCACCAGGATCAGGCGGCCCTTGGCACGCGCGTCGGTGATGCTCGGCGGCGTCAGGTCCTCGCCCGGCAGAGCTTCCCTGGCATCGTCATGGAACACCTCGGGCGAGGCGCGCCCGGCCGCCACCGCCACGGCACGCAGCAGCGCCTGGCGGCGCAGCGCATCGCCATCCAGCGACACCACGCCCGGCGCCTGCACGCGGGCACGCCGGCGGCGACCGCGCGAGATCAGCAGATAACCGAGATTCGGTAGCGGAAAATCGATGGCTTCTTGTGCCGTCCGTTCCTGACCGGTACGTTCCTGGGCGACGAAACGGATCGCGACCACCGGGCCGCTCATCTGCGCCGCCAATGGTCCGATCGCGTCCTCGCCGGACACCTGTCGCACCTTGGCGCCGGCGTGTTCGAGATAGATGCGCAAACCGCCGACGTCGAGCTCGCGATTCTCCACCAGGATGCAGTCGATGCCGCCGAGATCCGGCAGCTCGCGCACGGGCTGCTCGGCCGGTACGTCGAAGGGCAAGGTCACCGTGAAGGTGGACCCCTCGCCGGGTTCGCTCGCCACGGCAATCCCGCCCTGCATCATGTCCACCAGGCGCTTGCAGATCGTGAGGCCGAGCCCGGTACCACCATAGCGGCGCGTGGTGGAAACCTCCGCCTGCGTGAACGGCGTGAACAACTGATCGACGGTGGCGGGTGTCATGCCGATGCCGTTGTCGGCGATGGCGAAGCTCAGTTGCAGCGGATCGGTCTGCGCCACCTCCGCCCGCACCGAGACGCGGCCGCGCTTGCCGGTACGGCCGGACGAAAACTTGATCGCATTGCCGATCAGGTTGTAGAGCATCTGGCGCAGACGCACGTCGTCCGACAGCACGCGTTCGGGGATCGCGGGCGAGACGAACAGGAACAGGTCGACGCCGCGGCGGGCGGCGACCGTGACCATCGAGTTGCACAGGCCCTCCACCAGGTCGGCCACCGAAACCGGCACATGCTCGATCTCCAGCTTGCCGGCCTCGATCTTGGAAAAATCCAGGATGTCGTCGATCAACGACAGCAGCGTCGACGCGGACTCGCGGATGGTGTGCACGAGGTCGGCCTGATACTCCGACAGCCGGCTGTGCGCCAGTACGTCGACCATGCCGATGACGCCGTTCATCGGCGTGCGGATCTCGTGGCTCATGGTGGCGAGGAAGGCGGACTTGGCGCGGTTGGCCTGTTCGGCTTCGAGACGCGCGCGCGTCAGATCGGCGATGAGGCGCTTGCGCTCGTGTATGTCGCGCAAGGTGCCGATGAACATGCGCTGTCCGCGCATTTCGTATTCGTTGACCGACAGTTCGAGCGGTATCAGACGGCCGCTCCGGTGTCGTCCTTCGACCTCGCGGCCGACGCCGATGACATGCACCTCGCCCGTTTCAAGATAGCGCGCGAGATAGCCATCGTGCTGGCCGCGATGCGGCTCCGGCATCAGCATCGACACGTTCTGCCCGACGATCTCGTCCGGCGCATAGCCGAAGATCTTCGTCAGCATCGGGTTGACGTTCTGCACGATGCCTTGTGCGTCGATGGTGATGACGCAATCGAGCAGGTTGTCGACGACGGCGCGAATCTCCTGTTCCTTGTTGTTCAGGTCCTCCAGCGCCCGCGTCCGCTCCTGCACCTGCCGTTCGAGATCGGCATTGAGGCGGTGGATTTCGTGCTCGGCCTTGTTGCGCTGGGTCACGTCGCGCGCGGTGGCGAACATGAGACCGCCATCCTGCGGAATCGATCGCCAGGACAA
>JAQVJI010000023.1:0-7360 GCA_028695255.1 Chromatiales bacterium
AGCACGGGTGCCGACAACATCGGCAGCTATCATCAGGACCTGCATCGCCGCCTGAGTCGCGACCTGAACCGCCCGAACGCCCTGACGGTCTGGGTGAATCCGCTCGACCCGTCGCAGGCCGTGCTCGATCGCGACATGCGCTGGGGACTGCTGGCCTTCGAGCATCTCTTCGTGCTGCTGTTCGGCGGCGTCGGATTGCTGATGGTCATCGGCGGACTGCGACGCTGGCGCGCACCGCAGATCCCCACCGAGACGGCGCCCGCGGAGGCCCGCCGGCTGATGGCCGAGACGGGCGACAACCGTATCCGCTCCGGCGGCATCGCCACGCCCGTCGCACTGTGGGTGCTCACGCTGATCACCGCGGCACTCACGGCGCCCGGCCTGTACGCCACCCATCGCGACATGCTGCGCGGCGATCCCGCGGCGCTCGCGATGCTGGCCTTCGTGGCGGTCTTCCTCGGCCTGCTGTACGCGGCCGTGCGCACGACGCTGGGCTATCGCCGCTACGGCCGGCTCGAACTGGTGATGGACCCCTATCCCGGCGCGATCGGCGGCGAGTTCGGCGCCACGCTCGACCTGCGCGAACGCTTCGACAGCCGCACGCCGTTTCCGGTCACCCTCGCCTGCCTGCACAGCTACACCAGCGGCAGCGGCAAGAGCCGCAGCACGCGCACCAGCACCGTGTGGCAGGCGGAAGGTCTGGCGCAGCCACTGGCGGCGCATCGCGGCACCCGGCTCGGTATCCGCTTTGCGGTACCGGGCGAATTGCCGGCCAGCGCACCGACCTCGTCCGACTATCACTTCTGGCGCCTCAACGTCGTGGCCGAAGTGCCCGGCATCGACCTCGACCGCAGCTTCACGATACCGATGCTGCCGGGCAGTGAAGTCAGCCGGGAACTCGCCGGCGTCCCGTTTTCCGACACCGCGGGGCCGGCGCCGGAGATCCCGCCCGACATCCTGCGCATGCGCAGTCACGGCGGCGGGACCGAGTTCTTCTATCCGACCGGCCGCCACAAGCTGGCCGCATTCATGTTCGGGCTCTTCGGCGTCGCCTGCGCTGCGGTCTGCTTCTTCGTCGGCCGAGCGATCGGCGACGGCGGCGTCTTCGCCAATGCCGGCGCATCGATCGTCGTTGCGGTGTTCGGTCTCATTGCGCTGCTGCTCTGCGCCATCGCGCTGCAGATGCCGTTCAACAGCCTGCGCGTGAACGTGTCGCCGGCCGGCATCAGCACCGAGCGGCGCTGGCTCGGCATGCGCGTCGGCGCGCGCCACGTCGAACGTGACGACATCGAACGCATCGAGCGCGTGAAGGAAATGGAGGCGCAGACGGCCGGCAAGTCGATCATTCACTACCGTCTGGACGTCCGTACCCATCGCCGTCGTCGCATCACCATCGGCGAAAGCCTGCGCGGCAACCGCCTCGCCGACCTCGTCGAGGCGCGCGTCCGGGAGGCACTCGATCTGCGGGAGCCGCTACCAACCGATACCGACGGCGGCTCGCGCTGGACCGACGGCTGACACGCGAACGGACTCCCTCCGCCGTCATCGATCCTTCATCCGCGTTTCATCGCAACGCCATCCGCCCCGCCTAGACTGCGCCTCCGATTCGATTCGCTTAATGAACGGCGAATTCGATAACCGTTTCGTCATGCCGAACGGGAGGCAGTCATGATCGAATTGAAAGACGTCAGCATCACCTATCCGGGCGGCGCCGTGGGTCTGCACCCGACCAGCCTGCGTTTCCGGCAGGGCGAGTTCACGATCCTGCTCGGCTCCTCGGGGGCCGGCAAGTCGACGCTGCTGCGCAGCCTGAATTTTCTCAACCGGCCGTCGGCCGGGAGCATCGACGTCGAGGGCATCGGCCGTCTCGGCGATCGCCGCTCGCTGCATCGGCATCGCCGCCAGACCGGCATGATCTTCCAGGGCCATCAGCTCATCGAACGCCTGAGCGCGCTGCAGAACGTGCTGATGGGTCGTCTCGGCTATCACTCCGCGCTGCGCAGCCTGTTTCCGCTCGCGCGCTCCGAACAGCGCATCGCGCTCGAATGCCTCGAACGCGTCGGCCTCGCGCACAAGGCGCTGGAGCGCGTCGACCGTCTGAGCGGCGGTCAGCAGCAGCGCGTCGGCATCGCCCGCGCGCTGGCGCAGCGGCCGAAGCTCATGCTCGCCGACGAGCCGGTGGCGAGCCTCGATCCGGCCACCTCGCAGCGCGTGCTGTCGCTGCTCCAGACCATCTGCCGCGAGGACGGCCTCGCCACCGTGATCAGCCTGCATCAGGTCGAGCTGGCGCAGGCCTTCGCCGACCGCGTGATCGCGCTGGCGCACGGCCGCGTGATCTTCGACGGCCAGCCGGACCAGCTCACGCCGCAACTGCTGGACGCGATCTACAACCACGCCGGCCACGCGCCGGCGCCGATCGCCGCGCCGGTTCCGACCTTCAACCTCAACTCCGTGGGAGAGTAAGCCATGAAGACCGTGTACAAGACGTTGCTGTCGTTGTTGCTGCTGGCGTTCGCCGGCATCCTGCACGCCGCCGATCCGGACCCGAAGGTGCTGAAGGTGGCATTGCTGCCGGACGAGAACGCCTCCGAGCTGATCAAGCGCAACCAGCCGCTCAAGGACTATCTCGAAAAGACGCTCGGCAAGAAGGTCGAGCTGATCGTCACCACCGACTACTCGTCGATGATCGAGGCGATGCGCTTCGGCCGTCTGGATCTCGCCTACTTCGGTCCGCTGTCCTACGTGCTGGCCAAGAGCAAGAGCGACATCGAGCCCTTCGCCGCGATGGTGAGCGGCGGCAAGCCGACCTATCGCTCGGTGTTGATCATGAACACGAGTGCGGGCATCAACGGCTTCGCCGACGTCAAGGGCAGGAACGTCGCCTATGGCGACAAGGCCTCCACCTCCAGCCACCTGATTCCGAAGACCGTGCTGGCGCGCAACGGCCTGATGAGCGGTCGCGACTATGCGGAGCATTTCGTCGGCGCACACGATGCGGTCGCGATGGCGGTGCAGAACGGCCACGCCGACGTCGGTGGTCTGTCGGAAAAGATCTGGGAGCATCTGCTGGAGCGCAAACTGATCGATCCGAACAAGGTCAAGGTACTCGGCTACAGCGACGAGTATCCGCAATATCCCTGGGCCATGCGCTCCAACCTGAAGCCCGAACTCAAGGCGCAGATCCGCGATGCCTTCGTCGACATCGACGACAAGACCATTCTCAAGAACTTCAAGGCCGACGGCTTCACCGCCATCGACGACCGCGCCTATGACGTGATCCGCGAAATGGGCACGCTGCTCGGTCTCGACTTCGCCAAGATGTGAGTCATGGCTGCGGGGCGCGATCGATCCGCGCCCCGCAACCATTGCCAGGGGACAGCGCCATGAACGCAAGACCACAGACTCAACCCACCGTCCAGCACGACGACGTGCTGAACGAATTCAACCGCGGCTGGCTGCGCGGCATGGTGCAGCTCGGCGGCGTGCTGGCGGTGATCCTGATCGCCGCCCACTACGTCGGCCTGCTCGACTACACGACACTGGCCGACGGCTGGCCCGCCATCCGGACCCTGTCGGGCGAGGCCGTGCCACCGGACTTCACGAACTGGCGGCAGTGGATCGGGCCGCTGCTCGACACGCTGGCGATGAGCATCGCCGGCACCGCGCTGGCAGTGATCTTCTCGCTGTTCGTCGCCTTTCTAGCCGCGCGCAACACCACGCCGCATCCGGTCGTGTACCAAGGAGCGCGCGTGCTGCTCAACGCGCTGCGCGCCGTGCCCGAACTCATCATGGGCATCCTGTTCGTCGCCGCGGTCGGCTTCGGCGCGCTGCCCGGCGTGCTCGCGCTCGGTCTGCATTCGATCGGCATGGTCGGCAAGTTCTTCGCCGAAGCGATCGAACACGTCGACGAGGCGCCGGTCGAGGCCGCGCGTGCCGCCGGCGCGAGTCCCCTGCAGGTGATCCTGCACGGCGTGTTGCCGCAGGTGCTGCCGCAGTTCGCCGACGTGTCGATCTACCGCTGGGAATACAACTTCCGTGCCTCGACCGTGATGGGCATGGTCGGTGCCGGCGGCATCGGCTTCGAGCTCATGGGCTCGCTGCGCATCATGCAGTACCAGGAGGTGTTCGCCATCCTGCTGGTCATCCTGCTGATGGTGACGCTGGTGGACGGCCTGTCCGGCGTGCTGCGCAAACGTTTCAAGTGATGACATCGACGACAGGGACGTCGCCCCCCCACTTCTTCAGATCAAGGTCCTGCGCAAGATGAAGCCAAAGGTCGTTCTCACCCACTGGGTACACCCCGAAGTCATCCAGCACCTTGCCGAACACTGCGAGGTCATTCCAAACGAGACACGCGAGACGCTGCCACGCGACGAGATCATCGCCCGCGCGCAGGACGCGCAGGCGATCATGACCTTCATGCCGGACAGCATCGACGACGCCTTCCTCGCCGCCTGTCCGCAACTCAAGGTGGTCGGCTGCGCGCTCAAGGGCTACGACAACTACGACGTCGAGGCCTGCACGCGCCGCGGCATCTGGATCACCAACGTGCCGGACCTGCTGACCATCCCGACCGCCGAGCTGACCATCGGCCTGCTGATAGGCCTCACGCGTCACATGCTGGCGGGCGACCGGCTGGTACGCAGCGGCGGTTTCACGGGCTGGCGCCCGCGCCTGTACGGCACCGGCCTGACCGGCCGCACGCTCGGCATCATCGGCATGGGCGCGGTCGGGCGCGCCATCGCGCAACGACTCGCCGGCTACGAAATGGCATTGATCTACTGCGACCCGAACCCGCTCGACCGCGACGAGGAACACCGCCTCGGCCTCATGCGCACCGACCTCGACACGCTTCTCGAAAGCAGCGATTTCGTGCTGCCGATGGTGCCGCTCAGCCCCGAGACGCGGCACCTCATCGATGCCAATGCACTGTCGCGCATGAAGCCCGGAGCGTTCCTGGTCAACGGCTGCCGCGGTTCGGTGGTCGACGAGGAGGCCGTCGTCGCCGCACTCGACAGCGGCAGCCTCGCCGGTTATGCGGCCGACGTCTTCGAGTTCGAGGACTGGGCGCGCAGCGATCGGCCGCGCACTATCCCGCCCGCACTGCTCGCGATGCACGACCGCACGCTGTTCACGCCACACATCGGTTCGGCGGTGGACGAGGTGCGACTGGCGATCGCGATGGAGGCTGCGGACAACATCATCGAGGCCCTGAGCGGCGACGTGCCGCGCGGCGCGATCAACCGGCCGCTGGCCGGCGCGGCCTGAGCAGCGTTCCCGTAGGAGCGGCGGCAGCCGCGATGCGGGGCGTCGACTCGCACCTTGCTCATCGCGCCTGCCGGCGCTCCTACGCTGAGCCACGGAACCAACGACATTCGAGGGATGACCGACCCATGCTCAACCCGCAACACGTAGCGACCTTTCTCGCGCTGGTGGCGACGCGCAGCTTTCACGAAGCGGCACGCCGACGCGGCATCTCGCAGGCAGCCGTGTCGCAGCACATCCGCAAGCTGGAGGAACGCCTCGGCGTGCGCGTGATCGACCGCGATCTCGCCGGTTGCGAACTGACGCCGGAGGGCACGGCCTTCCTGCCCCTCGCGCAGAGCCTGACGCGTCTGCACGAACGCGCACTGGCGGCCGTTCGCGATCGCCAGGTGACGGTCGGTGCCAGCTCCAACATCGGCACCTATCTGCTGCAACCCTACGTGAAGGCCTTTCTCGCCCGCACCGACCACCGGATCGAGGTCACCATCGGCGCCAATCCGCAGATCGCCGAACGGCTGGAGAACGGCGAACTCGACGTCGCGCTGCTCGAATGGTGGGACGAACGGCCGGGCTGCGAGGCAAGGCCGTGGCGCGACGAGGAAGTGGTGGTGATCGCCCCGCCCGATCACGACTGGCAGGCACGTTCCAGCGTCACGCGCGAACTGCTGCGCGCCGCGCCGCTGCTCGGCGGCGAGCCGGGCACCGGCACCGGCCGGCTGCTCGATCACTACTTCGGGGACGATGCGCAACACATCCGCGTGGTGCGCCGACTCGGCAGCACCGAGGCGGTAAAGCGCTGGGTCAGGGCCGGACTCGGCGTGTCGCTGGTGCTGGCAGGAACGGTCGAAGAGGAACGCGCCGACGGCAGCCTGCTGGTGCTGCCGTTCGAGGGCGAACCGCCGCGCAAGCGACTGCACGTCGCCTGGCGCGGCGGCCTGCTGCCGCAGAGCGGCGCGCTAAGATTCGTGGAGCAGTTGTTCGCCTAGGCGATCCGCCGTACACGCCAGGCCAGACCGCCAAGCATCGAGGCCAGCATGAGCAGCGGCCAGCCGGTCGGCGCGGGCGTCGCCACCGCGTTGACCATGATGGGCGTGCAGGCAGAAAACTCCGAGGTGTCATAGGTGTTCGTGTTGGTGGCGGTCATGGTGACGTACTGGCCGAGTGCGCTCGGCAGAACGACGAAGGACGGCGCATTCAGGGTGACGTTGCCGCTACCGTCGGTGTTGGCGAAGGCGGCGCCGAGGAAACGCTCGCCTTCCCCATAACCGCTCGCATCGCAGCTACTGGAGACGAACAGCTCGATGCGGTACAGCGTGTTGGGACTGCCGTTCATGCTGTAGTTGGCGACGAAGTTCATGCCGTCGGGACTGATCGCCGAATTGATGACCGGGAAGTTCTGGAGATTGTTGCCGCCGGAATCGAAATCGCCCGCGTCGTTCGGCGTCACGCCGATACTGCCGCCTTCCGATCGCAGGTCGATGCCGAGCCCAGTGTTGCCGTAGATGCGGTTGCCCATGAATTCGTTTCCGGTACTGGTGAACAATGCATTGGTCACCGCGACCTGAATGCCACCACCGCTCCAGTTGGCGATCTCGTTCGACCAGACGCCGTTTTGGCTGCTGGACGTGGAAGGCCCATTGACGATCCAGACGCCGACGCTCGTACCTCCGATGTCGACAGGCGTGGCATTCGTACCGATGTAGTTGCCCTGGATCATCACGTCGCCGGTACCGGACAGCACGACGCCGTGAGTGCCGCCGCCGATGACGTTGCCGAGCACCGAATGGCTCGACGTACTGCTGAACGTGATGCCGTTGCCGGCATCGTTGGCGGGAACGAGAGCGGTGCCGGCCGCGTTCGTGCTGAGCAGATTGCCCTGGATGACGACATCCTGGACGGTCCCACCCCCCACCGAGATACGGTGTGCGCTGGCAGCGCCGTTGCCGGCGATCAGGTTGCGGTCGGCATCGTTCGGGCCGCCGATGGTGGCGTTGGTGACGCCGTCGCGGATGTCGATGCCGTAATCGGTGTCGTCGCTCAGTGCATTGCTGCCGTCGGTGCCGATGAAGTTGCCGGCGATGGTCACGCCGTCGAG
>JAQVJI010000023.1:7460-22410 GCA_028695255.1 Chromatiales bacterium
CATGTCCGTGGTCTCCCTGGTTCGGTCCGGGCACGTCGGAGCGGATCACTCCCGCGAATCGCCGGCAGCATAGGAGTCATACCAATGCCAAGTCGTCACGTTTCGGTCACGTATCGGTCCCGCCGCAGGGCACCGCATGCCGCGGCCGTGGTACAGGCAGTGGATGCTTCGGCTATAGTTCGCGCGCCATTGAAATAGCGGAACGAAGACGAATGGATTCACCCAGACACCCGCACGGCACGGCGGCGACATGATCCGGCGCTTCGGGGAATTCGACCTCGACGCGGCGAACGCCCGCCTGCTGCGCGCCGGCAAGCCGCTGCATGTGCCGCCCAAGTCCTTCGACGTCCTGAGCCTGCTGGTCGCCAACGCCGGTACGCTGGTGAACAAGGAGCATCTGCTCGACCAGGTCTGGGGCCATCGCTTCGTCAGCGACTCGGTACTCAAGAACGCCATCAACACGCTGCGGGATGTACTCGGCGACGACGCCAGGGCGCCGCGCTTCATCGAAACCGCGCCGCGGCGTGGTTACCGGTTCATCGCCCCATTGACTGGAGCAGCGGCGACCGCGGCACGACCGGTGCCCGGTACGCCACCCGCCACGCCGGCCGGCACGGCCTGCCTCGGGCGCGAACGGCCGCTCGCGCAGCTCGATGCCTGCTGGCGCAACGCCTGCTCGGGCCAACGCCAGATCGTGCTGATCGCGGGCGAGGCCGGCGTCGGCAAGAGCACGCTGATCGAACACTTCGTGGCAGGACTCGAACGCGAGATGGTCGTGTTCGGCCAGTGCGTCGAACAGTACGGTGCGGGCGAGGCCTACCTGCCGATCCTGGAGGCGGTGCCGGCGGCCTGCGCGCTGGACGATGCGCTGCCGGCCCTGATGCGCGAAGTCGCGCCGACCTGGCTGCTGCAATTGCCGTGGCTGGTCGACGACGGCGAACGCGAGCTGCTGATGCGCCGCACCGCCGGCGCCAGCCAGGACCGCATGCTGCGCGAATTGGGGGCGCTGCTCGATCGCTACACGGCACGCCGTCCGCTGCTGATCGTGCTGGAGGATCTGCACTGGAGCGACCACGCGACCATCGCCCTGCTGGACTATCTGGCGCGCCGCAAGAGCCATGCGCGTTTCATGCTGGTCGGCACGTTCCGGCCGGCCGAGATCGCCGACTCCCGCCATCCGCTGGCCAGCGTGCGCAGGGAGCTGCGCCTGCATCGGCTTTGCGACGAACTCGTACTGAGCGGCTTCACCGAGACCGACCTGCGCGATTACCTCGATCGGCGCTTCGATCGCATGACGGTCGAGCCGGCGTTCGTGCAGGCGCTGTACCGGCACACCGAAGGGCTGCCGCTGTTCGTCGCCAACGTACTCGACGATCTGGTCGACAACGGCGTGATCGTCGATGAAAAAGGTCGCTGGCGATGGGCCGGCTCGGATTCGGCACTCGCTGCGCTGCGCGTGCCCGAGGATCTGGCCGGGGTGATCGAGAAGCAGATCCTGCGTCTGCCGAAAGACGTGCAGACACTGTTGCAGGCGGCAGGCGTCGAAGGGACGGAGTTTCATCACTGGATCGTGGCCGCGGCGCTCGACCTGGATCCGGATACGGTACAGATGGAATGCGAGCGCCTGGCGCGGGCGCAGACATGGCTACACCACGCCGGCATGCGTACGCTGGCGAACGGTGCGGTGACCGCACGCTACGCCTTCCGCCACGCCCTGTATCGGCACGTCTTCTACAAACGCATCGCGCCCACCCGCCGGATCGAGTTGCACCGTCGCGTCGGCCTCGCCCTGCGCGAGGCCTGGGCCGGACAGACGACGGACATCGCAACCGAACTGACGCATCACTTCCAGCTCGGTCAGGATTGGGCGGCAGCCGTCCGGCACGGACTGGAGGCCGCCGGCCGTTCGCTGAGACTGTCGGCGCCGGTCGAAGCGGAGGACATGGCCACGCACATGCTGGCCCTGCTGCCGCGCGTGCGCGACCCGGACATGGGCGAAACGGAACTCGCGCTGACCGCGATCCGCGGCATCGCACTGTCGCAGACGCAGGGCGTCGGCGCCGACGCCACCGGTGAGGCCTTTCGCCACGCCTGGGATCTGTGGCGAAAACTGCCGGACAGCCCGACCCGCCGCGCGGCGCTCAACGGCCTGCTGTGGTTCCACTACGTACGAGGAGAATTCCGGCAGGTGCAGCAGATATCCGAGATGGCGTGGCCACTGGCCACCCGCCACGGCGACACCACGCTGGAATTGAGCATCTGCAACGTCATGTGCGTGACCGAAATGTATCTCGCGGATTACGCCGAGGCGGGACGATGGGCGCAGCGTGGCCATGCGATCGCCGGCGGCCATGATGCCCCCTGGCCGGCCGAGTCCTTCGTCATCGACCCGGTGGTATCGATCACCGCGAATCATTCGCTGGCCCTGCTGTACGTCGGCGAACTGGACCGGGCCCGCAACGACGCGCGTCTGGCCCTCGAACGGGCGAGTGCACTGGCCAGTCCGATGGCCCTGCTGGTGGCGCACTGGCTCAACGCGATCCTCGCCCAGCGTCTCGATCTGCCGGACGACGCGCACCTCCATGCCGATGCCCTGATGGACCTGGCAGACCGCTATGCGCTGGCCCAGGCCGAAGGGCCGGCCCGCTGGCTGTCGGGCTGGGCCGAGGCACGGCTGGGCGATCCCGAGGGCGGCTATCGGCGCATCGTCGAAGGACATCAGTTTCATCTGCGCGTCGGCATGCATGCGGGCGGCACGCACGTCCACAATCTGGCGGCCGAGGCACGGCTGTTCGCCGGCGATCCGGAGGGGACGCTGATGCAACTGGATCAGGCCGACGCACTGGCCGACCGGATCGAGGAAAACCTGGAACGGCCGTTTCTGCTGACGCTGCGCGGGCGGGCGCTGGCAGCGCTGGGCGATACGGCGCAGGCGACCGAAACGCTGGAACGGGCCATCGAACTGGCGCAGGCGCAGAACGCCCATCTCGCGTGGCTGCAAGCCCTGCTGGCGCTGTACCGATTGCCGGGTTGCGACGACGACATCAATCGAGAACGCCTGAAGCACGCCCTTGCCAGAATCGCAGGCGACGACGTCCCCTGCATCGTCGAGGCCCGTTCACTGCTGCACGCGGGGCGGCAATGACGGCCGCCGACGCTCGGTAAAGTGTGAAATAAATCCGATTTCCTCCTTGAACCTACGGAAACGCACGGTCATGATGGCGGCAACGGCCGAGGGAGGCATGTGTATCGAATCAACCGGAACGACCGGACTTCTGCGACGAATGCGATCTGCATGAAGCATTGAAGCAGGCGCAGCATCGGATTGCGGAACTCGAGATTGGCGCGTCCGAGCACGCGGACGTGGTGGAGGACCTGCACCTGCACCAGGAGGAGCTGCGGGTACAGAACGAGGACCTGCGCCAGGCGCAGGACGCGCTGGCGGCGGCCAGCCGGCGCTATCAGGACCTGTTCGACTTCGCGCCCGTCGGCTATTTCCTGCTCGACGACAAGGGCGTGATCCTGGAGGCCAACGTCACCGCCTGCCTGTTGCTCGAACAGCCCCACGACGCGCTGCTGCGCCGCCCGATGCGCCTGCATCTGTCGGCGGAGGCGCGGCTGGCCTTCGACCTGTTCCTGGTCGAGGCGGCGAGCGGCCGCCAGGCGCGCACGCTGGAAACCCTGGTGCAGAATCACGACCGGGAGCCATTGCCGGTCCAGATCACGCTGCTGGTCGACCGCACCGAACGGGCGCCGCGCTTCCGCCTCGCCGTGGTCGACATCCGCGAACGCCGCCAGGCCGACGAGCAACGCAAGCTGGCGGCGGTGATGTTCGAGGAAAGCAACGAGGGCATGCTGGTCACCGACCCCATCGGCCGCATCCAGCGCGTGAACCGCGCCTTCACCGTCGTGACGGGCTATGCCGAGCCGGAAGTGATCGGCCACAAGCCGTCGATGCTGGCCTCGGGGCGCCACGATGCCGTGTTCTACAAGTCCATGTGGGATCGGCTTCAGAACAGCGGCAGTTGGATGGGCGAAATCTGGAACCGGCGCAAGAACGGCGAGATCTATCCGGAGTGGCTGAAGATCAATGCCGTGCGGGACGTGCACGGCGACATCCGGCATTTCGTCGGCATCTTCAGCGACATCAGCGAACACAAGGGCGGTGGACAGGAGGTCGAGCGTCTGGCGTTGTACGACACCCTGACCGACCTCCCCAACCGCGTACTGTTCGTCGAGCGATTGAAGCACGCGCTGATCCGCGCCCATCGCGACGGCCGGCCGGTGGCGCTGCTGTATCTCGATCTCGACCGCTTCAAATCGGTCAACGACACCCTCGGGCACCAGACCGGCGACCTGCTGCTGCAACAGGTCGCCGCCCGGCTGCGCCAGATCGTGCGCAACTCCGACACCGTGGCGCGCCTGGGCGGCGACGAATTCGCGGTCGTGCTGGCCGACCTCGGGGATCATGCGGCGGCGGTGGAGGCGACCCGACGCGTGGCCGACGAGATCCGCGAACATCTGGCGCGGCCGTTTCATATCGGCGGCCACGAGATGGTCACCGGCAGCAGCATCGGCATCGCACTCTATCCGCAGGACGGCGAGACCTACAGCGATCTGGTGAAGAACGCCGACATCGCGATGTATCACGCCAAGCAGAACGGCGCCGACGGTCATGCCTTCTTCGTGCCCGAGATGAACGCACGCGTGGTGCGTCGCGTGTCGCTGGAAACGGCCCTGCGCGCGGCGGTACGGCGCGAGGAACTCAAGCTCGTCTATCAGCCCGTGGTCGACTCGGTGGCGGAACGCGTGGTCGGCGTCGAGGCGCTGCTGCGCTGGGACGGACCGCAAGGACCGGTGTCGCCGCTGGAATTCATCCCGGTGCTGGAAGACCTCGGGCTCGGCCACGACGTCGCGCGCTGGGTGCTGGCGACCGCCAGCCGCGAGGTCAGCGACTGGCAGTTCGACGACGGCGCGCAGCCGTGGCTGTCGGTCAACTTCTCGCCCAGTCAGTTGCACCGCTTTCTCCTCGCCTGGCTGACGGATGCGCTGGATCACGGCCGACTGCCGGCACGGCGCCTGATGATCGAAGTGACGGAAGATCACTTCCACCACAACGTCGACGGCATGATCAGCAGTCTCGAAGACATCCGCCGACTCGGCGCACGCGTGGCGCTGGACGACTTCGGCACCGGGCATTCCTCGCTCGGGCGGTTGCGGCACTTTCCGATCGACCTGGTCAAGATCGACCGCAGCTTCGTCAACGGTCTGCCGCACGACCACAAGGACCTCGCGATCGTCAACACCATCATCAGCATGGCTCGCCATCTCGGCCTGGATTTTCTCGCCGAGGGCGTCGAATCCGAAGGTCAGTTGAACATGCTGCGGCGACAGGGTTGCGGCCTGATCCAGGGTTACATCTTCGCGCGCCCGATGCCGGCACGGGAGTGCCTGGACTGGTGCGAGACGTACCACGGACGCGCCGGCAGGGATGGCACTTGACGGTGCAGCGATGCTTCCCGTAGGAGCGGCGGCAGCCGCGACGACATGGTTCGGTCGACGTGCCGGATTCGTCGCGGCTGCCGCCGCTCCTACCGACCCGCGATCCCCCCGCGCCGTTCACCCCTGACAACACACGGAACACCCCGAGCATGCCCATGAAATCCCCGAGCTATTACGTCTGCATCGGCGCCTCCGCCGGCGGTCTCGAAGCGATCGAAGCCTTCTTCAAGCACATGCCGCACGACAGCGGACTGGCCTTCGTGGTGGTGCAGCACCTCTCGCCCGACTACAAGAGTCTGATGGCCGAACTGCTGTCCAAGCACACGCGCATGCCGGTGCTGCGCTCGGAGGACGGCATGCAGGTGCAGGCCAACCACGTCTATCTGATTCCGCCGAAAAAGAACCTCACCATTTTCCACGGCAAGCTGCTGCTCAACGACCTCGACGCGACGCGCGGCGTCAACCTGCCGATCGACATCTTCCTGCGTTCGCTGGCCGAGGATCAGGGCGAGAAGGCGATCGCGATCATCCTCTCCGGCACCGGCTCCGACGGCACGCGCGGCATCCGTGCGATCAAGGAACAGGGCGGCATGATCATGGTGCAGTCGGAGGAATCGGCCAAGTTCGACGGCATGCCGAAGAGTGCCATCAACACCGGACTGCCGGATTTCGTGCTGCCGCCGGAAGAGATGCCGCATCTGCTGGTGTCCTTCGTCAAGCATCCCTACGCCTCCAAGGTCGAGGGTACGGTGGCGATGGTGACCGACGAGGATGCGCTCGCCCGCATCTTCGCGTTGCTGCGCGAGAGTTCGAAACTCGATTTCACCTATTACAAGCCGAGCACGGTGATCCGCCGCATCGAACGGCGCATGACCGTGAACCAGATCCGCGAGCTGCGCGACTACGCGCGCTTCCTCGAACGCTATCCGGCCGAGGTCAATACGCTCTACCGCGAACTGCTGATCGGCGTCACGAGCTTCTTCCGCGACCGCGAGACCTGGGAATATCTGAGTGATGAAGTCCTGCCGGCCCTGATCGAGCAAAGCGGCGACCGCGAACTGCGCTTCTGGGTCGCCGGCTGCTCCACCGGCGAGGAGGCCTACACGCTGGCGATGGTGAGCCGCGAGGCGATCGAGCGCGTCGGCAAGAACGCCGACATCAAGATCTTCGCCACCGACGTCGATCGCGACGCCGTGCAGCGCGCCGGCAACGGCGTCTATCCCGAGAGCATCGTCGCCGACCTGTCGCCGCAACTGCTGACCAAGTACTTCCAGCGCAAGGACGACAACTTCCACATCGCACGCCACGTCCGCGAGATGGTGGTGTTCGCGCCGCACAATCTGCTCAAGGACCCGCCGTTCACCAACATCGACCTCGTGTCCTGCCGCAACCTGCTGATCTACCTGCAGCCGGTGTTGCAGAAGAAGGCGCTCGATCTGTTCAGCTTCTCGCTCAACACCGACGGCGTGCTGTTCCTCGGCAGCAGCGAGACGGTGGGCGACGCCGCCGACCTGTTCGATCCGGTGCATCTCAAGCTGCGCCTGTTCCGCAGCCGCGGCAAGCGCCGCCTGTCGGATTCGCAGGACATGAGCGGCTACGCCGGCAACGGCCAGACCCCGCGTTCGGTCCGTCTCGGCATGCGCGCCGGCATGCGTTCCACCGACGAGGAGCGGTTGCTGTCGCGCCTCGTCGACTGCCTGAGCCAGGACTACCTGCCGCTGACGCTGGTGGTGAGCGAGCAACTGGAACTGCTGCACGTGATCGGCGATGCCGAAGGTTTTCTCGGCATGCCCTCCGGCAAGATGCACAACGACGTCACGCGGCTGGCGGTCAAGGATATCGCCATCCCGCTCGCGACCGGGCTACAGAAGGCCTTCAATACCGGCGGCGAGGTGGCGTACACCAACATCCACATCAAGCGCCGCAACGAGACCCACGTGGTGCGCATGCGCATCCGCATGCTGACCGAACGCAAGGGCCACCCGCCGCTGGCGGCCGTGATGATCGAGCCGATGGAGGTCAAGCCCGGCGGCGGCGACGTCGTCGTGTACGACCTCGATCGCGAGGCCGAACAGCGCATCCGCGACCTGGAGGCGGAACTCCAGTTCACGCGCGAGAATCTCCAGGCCACGGTGGAGGAACTCGAAACCTCGAACGAGGAATTGCAGGCCACCAACGAGGAACTGCTGGCGAGCAACGAGGAATTGCAGAGCACCAACGAGGAACTGCAATCGGTCAACGAGGAACTGTACACGGTCAACGCCGAGTACCAGACCAAGATCGCCGAACTGTCGCAACTCAACAACGATCTCGACAACCTGCTCTCCGGCACCGGCATCGCGACGCTGTTTCTCGACGCCGAACTCAAGGTACGGCGCTTCACGCCGGCGCTCACCTCGCTCTGCCACATCACCGACGGCGACGTCGGCCGGCCGCTGGCAGACGTCTGTCATCAGGTCGTCGACGTCGACCTGCCCGCGCTCGCCCGCCGCGTACAGATCGAACGCCGGGCGATTGAGCAGGAAGTGCGGACGCGCGACGGCCGCTGGTATCTGCTGGAGATCCATCCCTACCGCATCGGCATCGAATCGACCGGCGCGGTGGTGATGACGCTGGTCGAGGTCACCACGCTCAAGCGGGCACAGGAGGCGCTGGCACGGACCGAGGCGCGCAACGCCCTCGCACAGCGCGTGGCGCGTTTCGGCGTCTGGGAATGGGACATCGTCGCCGGCACGCTCGACTGGTCCGACACCATCGAACCGCTGTTCGGCCTTGCGCCGGGCGGGTTCAGGCGCAGCTACGAGGCCTTTCTGGATCTGGTGCATCCGGACGACCGCGAACGGGTACAGCAGGCGGTCGGGGACTGCATCGAGCGCGGCGCCGATTACGACATCGAACATCGCATCGTCTGGCCGGACGGCAGCGTCCATTGGGTCGCCGAGACCGGCGACGTGCAGCGCGACGACCAGGGCCGGCCGCTGTACATGACCGGCATGGTACGCGACGTCAACGAACGCAAACTCGCCGAGCTCGAACTGGACCAGAGCCGGACGCACTATCACCGCCTGTTCGACGAGGCACCGCACATCATCTGGCTGCTCGATGCCGACGGCCGCATCCGCGAATCCAACGTCACCGCCCACGAAGTGCTCGGTCACGCCCCGCACGAACTGCTCGGCATGGCGGCCGTCGACCTCCTGATCGACGACGGGGAGGACAAGCTGCAACGCGTGCAGCGCGGCGAAATCCTCAATGGCGAACGGTGCCTGCTGCGCACCCGGGACGGCGACCACATTCCGGTCGAGATCAGCGGCGCGGCGGAACTGCGCGACGGCTGCGTCGTCGGCACCCGCATCGTGTTGCTCGACCTGCGCGAGCATTGAACCCGGATTTCCCGTCATCGAATGGCCGCCGATTCCATCCTGAATCGGCGATGATGCTCGCCCATACACCCCTCTCTCGCTCCGGCAAAGGCCATCCCAGCCGCCTGTAGATGCACTTTCATCGCATTTGCTATTGCGAATGATTCGCACTTGAGTTAGGTTGATGCTCCCGAATCCGAGCAACCACCGAACCCGAGGAGCACCCATCATGCAAGCCGGTCCCACCCGACTACTCACACTCTCCCTGGCATGGCTGCTGTCGGCCGGCGCGTCGGCAGTGCACGCGGACGCCGCCGAACGCGCCGTGGTCAAGCACTATGCCGACATGGCGGCCGCCATGTACGAGGACTCGCTGAACGCGGCACACAAGCTCAAAAAGGCCGTCGACCGCCTGCTCGCAAGCCCCAGCGAAGCAACCATGAAGGCGGCGCGCCAGACCTGGATCGAGGCCCGCGCACCCTACCAGCAGACCGAGGTCTACCGCTTCGGCAACGCCATCGTCGACGACTGGGAGGGCAAGGTGAATGCCTGGCCGCTGGACGAAGGCCTGATCGACTACGTCGATCCGACCTACGGCACGGCCTCGGACGAGAACCCGCTGTACGTCGCCAACGTCATCGGCCACAAGACGATCAAGTTCGGCAGCGACACGATCGACGTCTCCAACATCACCAAGGAGCTGCTGTCCGAGAGGCTGCACGAGATCGGCGGCGTGGAGGCGAACGTCGCCACCGGCTATCACGCGATCGAATTCCTGCTCTGGGGTCAGGACCTCAACGGCACCGGTCCGGGCGCGGGCAATCGTCCGTGGACCGATTACGTGCAGGGCAAGGGCTGCACCAACGGCAACTGCGATCGCCGCGCGCAGTACCTCACGGTCGCCACCGATCTGCTGATCGACGACCTGGCCTGGATGGCGGCGCAGTGGAAGACCGGCGGCGAAGCACGCAGATCGCTGGAGCAGGCCGAACCCAATGAAGCCCTGTCGGCAATGCTGACCGGCCTCGGCAGCCTGTCCTACGGCGAACTGGCCGGCGAACGCATGAAGCTCGGCCTGATGCTGCACGATCCCGAGGAAGAGCACGACTGCTTCTCCGACAACACGCACAACTCGCACTACTACGACGTGGTCGGCATGCGCGCGGTCTATCTCGGCGCCTACACGCGCGTCGACGGCAGCCGCGTCGAGGGCCCGAGCCTGTCCTCGCTGGTGCGCACGGCGGATGCGTCGCTCGATCGCCAGATGCGCGCCAGGCTCGATGCCACTTACGCCGCGATGCGCAAGATCAAGAGCCGCACGGCAACCGAGGCCTACGACCAGATGATCGGCGAAGGCAACGCGGAAGGTAACGCCACCGTGCAGGCCGCGATCGACGCGCTGACCGACCAGACGCGCAGCATCGAACGCGTGGTCGCCGTGCTGAAGTTGCAGCCGATCGAGTTCGAGGGCTCCGACAGCCTCGACAATCCCGAAGCGGTATTCCAGTAATCCTTCACTGTCCGCGGGGATGGCGCACGCGCCGTCCCCGCACGGCCGCCCACCATGACCTCATCCTTGCAGCGAGACGCCAGCCGATGAAGCCAGCCCTGACGATTTCCCTTGTCCTCTCGACGACGTTGCTCGCCGCGTTCGGCAGCGCCATGACGGCGTCCGCCCGCGACGACGACGAAGCGGCGCGTGTCGCCGCCGTGACGCAACCTGCCACCGATTTCAGCAAGGCCGAGCCCTACGAGACCAATCCAGCCGGCGCGGCCACGGCCCACAAGCTCGTCAACACCAGCAGTTTTTCGCATCCGTCGGCCAACATGAGTTTCGAGCGCCAGCTCGACTTCCGCATCGGCGACGGCATCTTCCGCAAGCTCTGGGTATCGGCCCCGAGTTCGACCGAGTCATCCAACGGCCTCGGTCCGCTGTTCAATGCGCGTTCCTGCCAGTCCTGCCATCTCAAGGACGGGCGCGGCAGTCCGCCCGCGGGCGACGAGGCTGCGGTATCGATGTTCCTGCGCCTGTCCATTCCGCCGCAGACCGACGCCGACCGCATCGCGCTCGCCACCCACCGCAAGTCGGTGATCCCGGAACCAACCTATGGCGGCCAGTTCCAGAACTTCTCGATCCAGGGCGTGCTCGCCGAAGGCCGCATGGACATCGCCTACGAAGAGGTGCCGGTCACGCTCGCCGACGGCGAGGTGGTGCGGCTGCGCAAGCCGACCTATCGCGCCGTCGACCTCAACTACGGCCCGATGCACCCGCAGGCGATGCTGTCGCCGCGCGTCGCGCCGCCGATGATCGGCGTCGGCCTGCTCGAAGCGATCGACGAACACGACGTCCTCGCCTGGGCCGATCCGCACGACATGGACGGCGACGGCATCTCCGGTCGCCCGAACCGCGTGTGGAGCGATGCGCAGGGCAAGGTGATGCTCGGCCGTTTCGGCTGGAAGGCCGGCAAGCCGAGTGTGGCCGACCAGAGCGCACACGCCTTCGCGGGCGACATCGGCATCTCCTCGCCCGTCGTGCGCGCCGCCTGGGGCGACTGCACCGAGGCACAGGACGCCTGCCGCAAGGCGCCGCACGGCAATTACGGCGAGGACGACGTCGAGATCACGCGCGACATGTTCGACCTCGTGGTGTTCTATTCGCGCAACCTCGCCGTGCCGGCACGCCGCGACGTCGACGACCCGCAGGTGCTGCGCGGCAAGCGCGTGTTCTACGACGCCGGCTGCATCGCCTGCCACCGTCCGAAATTCGTCACGCGTCGCGACTCGGCCGAACCCGAACAGTCGTTCCAGCTCATCTGGCCCTACAGCGACCTGCTGCTGCACGACATGGGCGAAGGCCTGGCCGATCAGCGCCCGGAGGGCGAGGCCTCGGGACGCGAGTGGCGCACCGCACCGCTGTGGGGCATCGGCCTGACCGAGACCGTGAGCGGCCATACCTATTTCCTGCACGACGGCCGCGCGCGCAATCTGCTGGAAGCGATCCTGTGGCACGGCGGCGAGGCCGCGGCCGCGAAGCAGCGCGTGGTGAATCTGTCGAAGGGCGAACGCGATGCGCTGCTGGCATTCCTGCGTTCGCTGTAGCGGAGTGCGTGCGATGCGACGTCTGAAGACCCTTACCCTGATCGCGGTCATGACGGTGGCGGCGACCGCCGCCGCTGCGGCGCCTTCAGCGGACGACTACCGGCGACTCAATCTCGATCTGGTGGACCACCACATACTGCCGCGCTACGTGCGTCTGGCCGATGCCGCGGCGGCCCTCGAACGCAGCACCGAGGGCTACTGCACGACGCCCATGGGCACCACACCCGCCGAACTCGATCAGGCGTGGCAGACGACGGTCGATGCCTGGCAAAGCGCGCAGCACCTGCGTTTCGGGCCGGTGGAGCTGTTCATGCGCGGCATGCGCATCGCCTTCTGGCCCGATCCGCGCAACAGCGTCGGGCGCCAGCTCGACGAACTGCTGGCGTCGGGCGACCCCGCCGCGCTCGAACCCGACCGTTTCGCCCACGGCAGCATCGCGACCCAGGGCCTGCCGGCATTCGAGCGGCTGCTGCATGACGCAACGCCCGCCCGATCCGATGCAGATCGGGCGTTCCGCTGCGCGGCCATGCAGGCGATCGCGCACAACGTCGCGGACATGACGGCCGGCATGCTGAGCGATTGGCGCGACGGCAACGATGGGTTCCGCGAAATCATCCGTCGCGCCGGCGAACCGGGCGTGCACTACCACACCCCGCGCGAAGCAACGCTGGATCTGTTCAAGAGCCTGCACGCCGCACTCGAGGTCGTCGCCGACCACAAGCTCAAGCGCCCGCTCGGCGACAGCCTGCAGGCCGCCCGTCCGCAACTGGCCGAATCCTGGCGCAGCGAACGTTCGCTCGACAACGTCCGGCTCAATCTCGCCGCCGCCGAAGCGCTGTATCTGGGTGAAGATCCGCAGAGCGAAGGCGGTTTCTCGCATTTCGTGCGCACGACCGCGGGCGACACCGCGCTGGACGATCTGCTCCGGCGCGCCTTCAAGCAGACGCGTGCCACCGCACAGTCGATCGGGATGCCGCTGGAACGCGCCGTCGCCGATCCCGCCGAACGCAGGAAGGTCGAGAAGCTGGCGCGCGAGGCCGCGGCCCTCAAGGCCTTGCTCGCGCAACGGCTCGCGCCCGCGCTCGGCATTCCGGTCGGCTTCAACGCGTTGGATGGCGATTGATTGGATGGCGATTGATCGCATGACGAACCGCAGACGGTTTCTCGCCAATGTGCTGGGACTCGGTGCGCTGGGCCTGCTGGCATCGCCGTTCGCCGCCGCGACGCAGACCGCGCCGAATCCGCGGCGCTTCATGAGCGCACGCGCCGATGCACAGGGCCGCTTCTTCGCGACGGTGTTCGACGACGAAGGACGCGTGTACGCCGACGTCCGGATGCCGACCCGCGGCCATGGGAGCGCCGTTGCGCCATCGGGCCGCGAGGCCGTGATGTTCTCGCGCCGCCCCGGCGACTTCCTGCTCGTCATCGATCCGGCCGACGGCCGGCTGCTGACGCGCGTGACTGCCGCGCCGGGCCGATTCTTCGACGGCCACGGCTGTTTCGTCGCCGGTCGCCTGTACGTCACCGAAACACTCGCGGAGACGGGCGACGGCCTGATCGGCGTCTACGATCCGCAGGACGCCTACCGACGCATTGGCGAATTCTCCTCCGGCGGGCTCGATCCGCACGACATCCGCGTCGTCGGCGAACGCACGCTGGTGGTCGCCAACGGCGGCATCCTCACGCATCCCGACGCGCCGCGCGTCAAGCTCAACCTGGACACGATGGACCCGTCGCTGGCCTATCTCGATGCGGTCGACGGCAGCCTCGTCGCGCAACTGCGTCTACCGCCGTCCATGCATCAGTCGAGCATCCGCCATCTGGCAGTGGCGCGCGACGGCACGGTGGCGGTGGCGATGCAGTACGAAGGACCATCCACGGCACGCGTGCCGCTGGTCGCCCTGCACCGGCCGGGCACGATGCGGCTCGAAACGCTCGCGCTGCCGGAACCGCTGCTCGTATCACTGCGCAACTACTGTGGCAGTGCCGCCGTCGACGCGACCGGGCGCGTGCTCGGTGTGTCGAGTCCGCGCGGCGGTCTGATGCTGTTCTGGGACGTGCAGGATGGCCGCCTGCTCGGCAGCACGGAACTGCGCGACGGCTGCGGCATCGCCGCCGCCGGAGATGAAGGTACATTCCTGCTGACCAGCGGTCTCGGTGGCGTGCATCGCCACCATGCGGGCGATGCGGGCATGTCGGCGATCGACCGCTCGCTGTTCACCGACAGCCGCTGGGACAACCATTTGCTGACGTTGTAGTCGGGTGATGCGGCCGATCCACGGCCGCATCACCACACCCGTTGCTTCGGGCTCAGAACTCCGCGGCGAGCTGCACCACGAAGGCGCTGGCGCTTTCGCCGCTGCCGCCGTCTTCCGTGTCGTAGTCGGTGTCGTGACTGTACTCGAAGGCCAGCGACAGGTTGTCCATCAGGCCGACGGACAGACCGGCCAGATAACGCTGCTCGGGCAGATCGAGCGCAAGCGCCTCGCGCGTGCCCTGCACCGCCGCGGCGACGGTCGCCTCGCGACCCATCAGGTCGAAGCCGTACGAGACCTCGACACCCCAGGCGGACGGCTTGGCGCCGGCGCCGTTGTGTTCGAGGAAGGCCGGGCCGAAGCTGTCGGACGCCGTCATGTACTCGGCGTTGACGCTGAACGGTCCGCTCGTGACCACGGCGTAGAGGTTGTAACCGGCCACGCGGTCGTCCTCGGCCACCAGTTCCTGCAGGGTGTCGGAGTCGCCGATGGAACTCGTGTAGCCGAATCCGACGTCGAACGACAGCGCATCGAGTTCCTGCGTGAAGCCGACGGTCGCCCCCAGATTGCCGATGTCTTCCTTGGTGTCGCCCTTGAACAGCCAGCCCATCGCGTAGAGCGACTCGCCTTCCCAGGCGAGCATGGCCGCGGTCTCGCGCGTCTCGCCGAGTTCCAGCGCCAGCGGATCGGAGACCAGCGCGGTCTCGAAGCGGCCGAACGGCAGGTACTGAC
>JAQVJI010000192.1 GCA_028695255.1 Chromatiales bacterium
CGACAGCAGGCGCGCGGTCTCCATCGCGGGCGAGGCGGCCTGCATGGCCGTGCCGTCGTTGATCTCGCGCGGCAGGCTCACGGCCGCGAGCGGCGTAGCGTACTTGATCAGCAGCGCGGTGATCTGGCGCGCGTCGGCGGCGTGGTCGTCTTCATGTTCATGTTCATGTTCATGTTCGTGCTCATGCTCGTCTTCGTGCATCGCGACCGCATCGACCGGCGGTTCATCGACGTGCGGCGCGTCGCCATGTTCATGCACCGCCCATACCGTCTCCACCGGCGTGAGGATCAGGCGGTCGATCACCGTGCCGGTGGGTGCCAGCACGCCGACCACTTCATAGGGATGTTCCTCATGCACGTGCAGGTGATCGCCACCCGCCAGTCCGTGCGCGCCGAAGAAGCGGTCGCCGACGCGCAATCCCGTGGTTGCGGCGGCACGCGCGCCGAGCGTGGCTTCGAACGGCGCCTGCCACAATCGCCCTTCGGCAAGCGACGCACCGTAATGCGCGGCGTAGGCGTGTTCGGTGCCGACGATGCGCTGACCCTGGAAGCTGTCGCCGAGGGCGAGCGGGATCGCCTCGCGCACCATCGGGTGCGCGTGCAGGCGTTGCGCCTCGGCGAGCGGGATGTTGCCGGTCGGGAAGTCGACCTGATACACGGCCGACAGGATCAATTGCACCGGACTGCCCTTGGCGCCGACCACGAGATCGATGCCGCGCCCGTCGCGCAGCATGCGCTCGCCGAGCTGGTGACTGACCAGCAACAGCACGCTGATGGTGGCGATGCCGAGCGACAGCAGCAGCACGTTGAGCGCGGTGTTGAGCGCGCGGGCACGCAGATAGGCGAGGGCGAGCGCGAAGGCGTTCATGCCGCGTCTCCGTTCAGATCGAGGTGGTGCAGGAACAGCTCCTTGATGCGCGCGTCGTGGGTGGCGATGAGCAGTGATGCGCCGCAGGCGGCGGCCTGTTCGAGCAGCAGTTCGGCCACGCGCGAGCAATTGGCATCGTCGAGCGCCGAGGTCGGTTCGTCGGCGAGGATCAGCGCCGGACGGTTGACCACCGCGCGCGCGATCGCCGCGCGCTGAGCCTCGCCCTGGCTCAGGCGTGCCGGCAGCGCGTCGGCCAGCCGTGCCAGACCGAGACCTTCCAGCACGTCGCGTTCACGCACGGGATCGGGCGGCAGATCGGCCAGACTGCGCGCCAGCCGCAGGTTCTGCGCCACCGTCAGCGCGCCGATCAGGTGCAGGCGCTGGAATACGATGCCGACATGCCGGCCGCGCCAGGCGTCGCGTCGCCCGGCCGGCAGTGCGCCGATATCCTGACCCAGCACCTCGACGCAGCCGGCATGCGGTCGCAGCAATCCGGCCAGCAGGTGCAGCAGCGTGGTCTTGCCACTGCCGGACGGCCCGAGCACGAGGCAGTGCTCGCCGCGCGGCAGCCGCCAGTCCGGCAGATCGATCAGTGGACGGTCGATCCGGTACTGGAGATCGGTGAGTTGCAGCGTGGGTGCGGTGTCGGCGGACATGAGTGATGGGGTAATGGGGAGACGGCGGGTTAGAGGGTGGCGGACCGGCCGGGTTTCATCGATCCTCGAAAGTCTCAGCGTGCCGGTGCCTCTTCTCCGGCGGGTACGCAGTGCGGGCACAGCCCGCGCACCTCGACGATCTGCTGGTCGACCCTGAAACCGTGGCTCTCGGCCTCGCGTTGCAGGGCCTCGCTCAGCGCCGGATCGTCCAGCTCTTCTACCTGGCCGCAGCCGCGGCAGATCAGCAACTGGCATTGATGCGCCAGCGCCGGATGCGAACAGCCGATGTAGCCGTTCTGGCTCTCGATGCGATGGATCAGGCCCTGTTCGAGCAGGAATTCCAGCGCGCGATAGACCGTCGGCGGCTTGACCGTGTGGTCCTCGGTGCTCAGGCGATGGATCAGGTCGTAGGCCTTGACCACCTCGTGGTGCTGCCAGATCTCCTCCAGCACCCGGCGCCTGAGCGGCGTCAGGCGTACGCCGCGCTGCGCACACAGGCGTTCCGCCTCGTCGAGCGCGCGGGCGATGCACTGGTCGTGGTCGTGGGTGAGCGGGTCCGAGGTCGACATGGTCTGTGTGGTGGTCATGCGTTTCGCGCCAAGGATAACCGAAGCGTTGGCCGGGCCGGCCGGATTGATATCAGAAATGTAATAACATAACATTTCGATCCGATCGTTCCAGCCACCGCCCCACACCAGGAGGCCCCATGAAGCCCGCCCATCCTCGCGCCACCCGCCCCATTTTCGTCCGCAAGGCCTTGGCCGCCGCGCTGCTCGCCCTGACGGCCCTGCCCGCCGCCGCCGACGAGGCCGAACTGTTGCGCAAGCTGGAAGCACTGGAGCGCGAGACGGCGGAACTGCGGCGCCAGCTCGAATCGCTGCACCGGAGCGAGCCGGCCGCCTCCGTTGCGCAATCGTCGGCGCAGCGGTCGTCGCACGATGCCCATGCCCATGGTGATGGCCGGCCGCAGATCGCCGGTGCCGGGCTCGAACCGCTGAAGCTCGGCACCCTGCCCTCGGCCAATGCCTTCAATCCCGCCATCTCGGTGATCTTCGATGGTTTCTGGCATCACGACGGCGTCAAGGGCGAGAGCGGCGAGATCATCGAGGAGGCCGCGGGATTTCATGGCCATCATGACGGCGATGGGCACGAGCATGGCAGCCTGAAGCAGGGCTTCAACCTCGCCCATACCGAGATCGTGATGTCCGCGTCGGTGGACAACTATTTCGATGCCCTGCTGAACCTGGCCGTCGACGAGGACGGCATCGAGGTCGAGGAGGCCTACGGCGTCACGCGCGGTCTGCCGGCCGGCTTGCAGCTCAAGTTCGGCAAGTTCTACAGCGGCGTCGGCTATCTCAACGCCCAGCATCCGCACGAATGGGACTTCGTCGACCGGCCGCTGCCCCATCACCTGATGTTCGGCGACCACGGCCTGAACGACACCGGCGTGCAGCTCACCTGGGTGCCGCCGTTGCCGACCTACACCCTGGTCGGTCTCGAACTGCTCCAGGGCGACAACGAGGCGCTGGCCAACTACGTCGGCGAGACCGACTCGGAGCCGGTGGCCGGCGCGTTGCGCGAGCGTTCCGGCCCACGCCTCGTCACCGGCTTCGTGAAGGTCGGTCCCGACCTCGGACCCGACCACGCGCTCCAGGCCGGCCTGTTCGGCGGTCGCGCCAGCGTGCATCAGGAACTGCACGACCACGGCCACGGCGCCAACTACCTTGAAGGCAGCAGCTGGTTCGCCGGCACCGACTGGGTCTGGCAGTACGACCGCGGCGGCGCGCACGGTCATGGCCGGCTGCGGCTCCAGGGCGAATATCTCTACCGTGTGAAGGACCTCGAAACCGCCGCCAGCCTCGATGAACCGGCCTTCGCCGTCGGCAATCAGCGGCGCTCCACGCAGGACGGTCTGTACGTGCAGGGCGTGTACGGCATCGCGCCGCGCTGGACCACCGGTCTGCGCTACGAGGCGGCCGGCCTGACCAGCAAGCTCGAACGCCACGACGGCACGCTCGACTACGACGATTCGCGCCGCATCAGCGCCAACGTCGCCTGGAATCCGACCGAGTTCTCGCGTCTGCGCCTGCAATGGGGCCGCGCCGGAATTGCCGGCGACGAGGGCCGCGAGTGGTTCAATCAGGTCTATCTCCAATATCAGCTCGCCCTCGGCGCCCACGGCGCGCACAAGTTCTGAGGCCGCATGCCATGTCGTCGCAAGCCCTGTCTCGCATCGCCGCCGCGCTGACTTTGCTGTTGCTCGCATCGCCCGTTTGGGCGCGTCTCGACGTCGTCGCGACCACCAGCAGCATGGGCATGCTCGCGCGCGTGGTCGGTGGTGAGGCCGTGCGCGTCAGCGTGCTCGCGCCGCCGGACCGCGACGCTCATCACTTGCAGGCGCGGCCGAGCATGCTGGCCGCGCTGCGCCGTGCCGACCTGGTGGTGGCGGTGGGCGCGGAATTGGAGGTCGGCTGGTTGCCAGCGGCCTTGCAGGGGGCCGGCAATCCGCGCGTGAATCCCGGCCGGCCGGGCTACTTCGAGGCCGCCGCGCAGATGCCGCTGCTCGGTGCCGGTGCTGCGGCCGACCGTTCGCAGGGCGACGTGCATCCGCACGGCAATCCGCACATCCAGCTCGATCCGGAGCGCATGGCGACGGCCGCAGCGGCATTGTCGAAGCGCATGGCGATGCTGGCACCGGACGATGCGTCCCGCTTCGCGGCCAATGCCGAACGCTTCGCGCAGGCGGTCGGCGCACGCGTTCCCGCCTGGCGCTCGGCGGCGAAGTCCGCGCCCGGCGTCGTGTTCCATCATCAGGACGGCGACTATCTGGCGGCGTTCCTCGGCGTGCCGGTCCTCGGCTACATCGAACCCCTGCCCGGCATCCCGCCGACCGCGCGTCATCTCCAGGCGCTGGTGCAGTCGCTTGTCGGACGCAAGGGTGTGATCCTGCGCGCCGAGTTCGCACCGCCGCAGGGCGCGGGCTTCGTCGCCCGCGCCACCGGCTGGCCGTCGCATGCGCTGCCGCTCGAACCACCGCTGGATGCCGATACCAACCAGTGGATCGCGTTCATCGATCGCTGGGTGCAGGCGATCGCGACGGGTTCATGAAGCACGCGCGCGAGCCGTTGCTGGTTTGTCGCGACATCGTGGCCGGCCACCGGCATCCGGTGGTCGGCCCGGTCGGTTTCACGCTCGCGGCGGGTGAGGTGGTCGGCCTGCTCGGTCCCAACGGCTGCGGCAAGTCGACCCTGCTCGGCGCCCTCACGGGTACGAGCCGGCTGTTCTCCGGCGCGATCGAACGCCGTCCCGGCCTGCGGCTGACGCATCATCGCCAGCGGGTGGAGCGTCCGCACGAACTGCCGATGACCGGGCGCGATCTGCTGCGCACGCTGGCGGCCGACCGCCGGCCGCCACCCGCGCCTCTGACGTCGATGCTGGATTGTCGCCTGGATCATTTGAGCGGCGGGCAGTTCCAGCTCGTGCTGATCTGGGCGACGCTCGCGAGCGGTTCCGATCTGGTATTGCTGGACGAACCGACCAATCACCTCGATCCCGCCGCGGTGGATGT
>JAQVJI010000193.1 GCA_028695255.1 Chromatiales bacterium
CGACAGCAGGCGCGCGGTCTCCATCGCGGGCGAGGCGGCCTGCATGGCCGTGCCGTCGTTGATCTCGCGCGGCAGGCTCACGGCCGCGAGCGGCGTAGCGTACTTGATCAGCAGCGCGGTGATCTGGTGCGCGTCGGCGGCGTGGTCGTCCTCATGTTCGTGCTCATGCTCGTCTTCGTGCATCGCGACCGCATCGACGAGCGGTTCATCGACGTGCGGCGCGTCGCCATGTTCATGCACCGCCCATACCGTCTCCACCGGCGTGAGGATCAGGCGGTCGATCACCGTGCCGGTGGGCGCCAGCACGCCGACCACCTCGTAGGGAAACGCATCGTGCACGTGCAGATGATCGCCGCCCGCCAGTCCGTGCGCGCCGAAGAAGCGGTCGCCGACGCGCAATCCCGTGGTTGCGGCGGCACGCGCGCCGAGCGTGGCTTCGAACGGCGCCTGCCACAATCGCCCTTCGGCAATCGACGCACCGTAATGCGCGGCGTAGGCGTGTTCGGTGCCGACGATGCGCTGGCCCTGGAAGCTGTCGCCGAGCGCGAGCGGGATCGCCTCGCGCACCGTCGGGTGCGCGCGCAGGCGCTCGGCCTCGGCGAGCGGGATGTTGCCGGTCGGGAAGTCGACCTGATACACGGCCGACAGGATCAACTGCACCGGACTGCCCTTGGCGCCGACCACGAGGTCGATGCCGCGCCCGTCGCGCAGCATGCGGTCGCCGAGTTGGTGGCTCACGAGCAGCAGAACGCAGATGGTGGCGATGCCGAGCGACAGCAGCAGCACGTTGAGCGCGGTGTTGAGCGCGCGGGCACGCAGATAGGCGAGGGCGAGCGCGAAGGCATTCATGCCGCGTCTCCGTTCAGGTCGAGGTGATGCAGGAACAACTCCTTGATGCGTGCATCGTGGGTGGCGATGAGCAGCGATGCGCCGCAGGCGGCGGCCTGTTCGAGCAGCAGTTCGGCCACGCGCGAGCAGTTGGCGTCGTCGAGTGCGGAGGTCGGTTCGTCGGCGAGGATCAGCGCCGGACGGTTGACCACCGCGCGTGCGATCGCCGCGCGCTGTGCCTCGCCCTGGCTCAGGCGTGCCGGCAGCGCGTCGGCCAGCCGCGCGAGGCCGAGGCCTTCCAGCACTTCGCGCTCACGCAGCGGATCGGGCGACAGACCGGCCAGCTTGCGCGCCAGACGCAGGTTCTGCGCCACCGTCAGCGCACCGATCAGATGCAGACGCTGGAACACGATGCCGACGTGCCGGCCGCGCCAGGCGTCGCGCTGCCCGGCGTGCAGCGCCGCGATGTCCTGACCCAGCACCTCGATGCGTCCGACATGCGGCCGCAGCAGACCGGCCAGCAGGTGCAGCAGCGTGGTCTTGCCGCTGCCGGAGGGTCCGAGCACGAGGCAGTGCTCGCTGCGCGGCAGCCGCCAGTCGGCCAGGTCGATCAACGGTCGGTCGTCGATCCGGTACTGGAGATCGGTGAGTTGCAGCGTGGGTGTGGCGTCGGCGGACATGGGTGATGGGGCAATGGGGAGACGGCGGGTTAGAGGGCGGCGCAAGCGTGGGGTTTCATCGGTCCTCGAAGGGGTTCAGCGGGCAGATACGTCCGCTCCGGCCGGTGCGCAGTGCGGACACAGCCCGCGTACCTCGACGATCTGCTGGTCGACCCTGAAACCGTGGCTCTCGGCCTCGCGTTGCAGGGCCGCGCTCAACGTCGGATCGTCCAGTTCCTCCACCTGGCCGCAGCCGCGGCAGATCAGCAACTGGCATTGATGCGCCAGCGCCGGATGCGAACAGCCGATGTAGCCGTTCAGGCTCTCGATGCGATGGATCAGGCCCTGTTCGAGCAGAAATTCCAGCGCGCGATAGACCGTCGGCGGCTTGACCGTGTGGTCTTCGGTGCTCAGGCGGTGGATCAGGTCGTAGGCCTTGACCACCTCGTGGTGCTGCCAGATCTCCTCCAGCACCCGGCGCCTGAGCGGCGTCAGACGCACGCCGCGCTGCGCGCACAGGCGTTCCGCCTCGTCGAGCGCGCGGGCGATGCACTGGTCGTGATCGTGGGTGAGCGGGTCCAGGGTCGACATGGTCTGTGTGGTGGACATGCGTTTCGCGCCAAGGATAACCGAAGCGTTGGCCGGGCCGGCCGGATTGATGTCAGAAATGTAATAACATAACATTCTGGTCCGATCATTCCAGTCACCGCCCCACACCAGGAGGCCCCCATGAATCCCGTCCGCCCACGCGCCACCCGTCCCATTTCCGTCCGCAAGGCTTTGGCCGCCGCGCTGCTCGCCCTGACGGCCCTGCCCGCCGCCGCCGCCGAGGCCGAACTGTTGCGCAAGCTGGAGGCGCTGGAGCGCGAGACGGCGGAACTGCGGCGCCAGCTCGAATCGTTGCACCAGAGCGAGCCGGCCGCCGCCGTTGCACAACCGTCGGCGCAGCGGTCGTCGCACGATCACGATGCTCATGCCCGTGGTGATGGCCGGCCGCAGATTGCCGGTGCCGGGCTCGAACCGCTGAAGCTCGGCACCCTGCCCTCGGCCAATGCCTTCAATCCCGCCATCTCGGTGATCTTCGACGGTTTCTGGCATCACGACGGCGTCAAGGGCGAGAGCGGCGAGATCATCGAGGAGGCCGCGGGATTTCATGGCCATCACGACGACGATGGGCACGAGCATGGCAGCCTGAAACAGGGCTTCAACCTCGCCCATACCGAGATCGTGATGTCCGCGTCGGTGGACAACTATTTCGATGCCCTGCTGAACCTGGCCGTCGACGAGGATGGCATCGAGGTCGAGGAGGCCTACGGCGTCACGCGCAACCTGCCTGCCGGTTTGCAGGTCAAGTTCGGCAAGTTCTACAGTGGCGTCGGCTACATCAACGCCCAGCATCCGCACGAATGGGACTTCGTCGACCGGCCGCTGCCCCATCACCTGATGTTCGGCGACCACGGCCTGAACGACAGCGGCGTGCAGCTCACCTGGGTGCCGCCGTTACCGACCTACACCCTGGTCGGTCTCGAACTGCTCCAGGGCGACAACGAGGCGCTGGCCAATTACGTCGGCGAGACCGACTCGGAGCCGGTGGCCGGCGCGTTGCGCGAGCGTTCCGGTCCACGGCTCGTCACCGGCTTCATCAAGGTCGGACCCGATCTCGGACCCGACCACGCGCTCCAGGCCGGCCTGTTCGGCGGTCGCGCCAGCGTGCATCAGGAACTGCACGACCACGGCCACGGCGCCAACTACCTCGAAGGCAGCACTTGGTTCGCCGGCACCGACTGGGTCTGGCAGTACGACCGCGGCGGTGCCCACGGTCATGGCCGGTTGCGGCTTCAGGGTGAATACCTCTACCGCGTGAAGGACCTCGAAACCGCCGCCAGCCTCGATGAACCGGCCTTCGCCGTCGGCAATCAGCGGCGCTCCACGCAGGACGGTCTGTACGTGCAGGGCGTGTACGGCATCGCGCCGCGCTGGACCACCGGCCTGCGCTACGAGGCCGCGGGCCTGACCAGCAGGCTCGACCGTCCCGACGGCACGATCGACTACGACGATTCGCGCCGCATCAGCGCCAACGTCGCCTGGAATCCGACCGAGTTCTCGCGCCTGCGCCTGCAATGGGGCCGCGCCGGAATCGCCGGCGACGAGGGCCGCGAGTGGTTCAATCAGTTCTATCTCCAGTATCAGCTCGCACTCGGCGCCCACGGCGCGCACAAGTTTTGAGGCCGCGCGCCATGTCGTCGCCAGTCCTGTTTCGCATCGTCGCCGCGACGCTGCTGCTGTTGTTCGCATCGCCGGTCTGGGCACGGCTCGACATCGTCGCGACCACCAGCAGCATGGGCATGCTCGCACGCGTGGTCGGCGGCGAGGCGGTGCGCGTCAGCGTGCTCGCGCCGCGGGACCGCGATGCCCATCACTTGCAGGCGCGACCAAGCATGCTGGCCGCGCTGCGCCGTGCCGATCTGGTGGTGGCGGTGGGCGCGGAACTGGAGGTCGGCTGGCTGCCGGCGGCCCTGCAGGGGGCCGGCAATCCGCGCGTGAATCCCGGCCGGCCGGGCTACTTCGAGGCCGCCGCGCAGATGCCGTTGCTCGGTGCCGGCGCTGCGGCCGATCGTTCGCAGGGCGACGTGCATCCGCACGGCAATCCGCACATCCAGCTCGATCCCGAACGCATGATGACCGCCGCCGTGGCATTGGCGAAGCGCATGGCGATGCTGGCGCCGCACGACGCGCCCCGCTTCGCGGCCAATGCCGAACGCTTCGCGCAGGCGGTCGGCGCACGCGTGCCCGCCTGGCGCGCGGCGGCGAAGCCCGCTCCCGGCGTCGTGTTCCATCATCAGGACGGCGACTACCTGGCGGCGTTTCTGGGCGTGCCGGTCCTCGGCTACATCGAGCCGCTGCCCGGCATCCCGCCGACGGCGCGTCATCTCCAGGCGCTGGTGCAGTCGCTTGCCGGACATAAGGGCGTGATCCTGCGCGCCGACTTCGCGCCGCCGCAGGGCGCGGATCTCGTCGCCCGGGCCACGGGCTGGCCGTCACGCGCGCTGCCGCTCGAACCGCCGCTGGATGCCGATACCGACCGGTGGATCGCGTTCATCGATCGCTGGGTGCAGGCGATCGCGACGGACCCATGAACCGCGCGCGCGAACCGTTGCTGGTTTGCCGCGACATCGTGGCCGGCCACCGGATGCCGGTGGTCGGCCCGCTCGGTTTCACGCTCGCGGCGGGCGAAGTGGTGGGTCTGCTCGGTCCCAACGGCTGCGGCAAGTCGACCCTGCTCGGCGCCCTCACGGGTACGAGCCGCCTGTTCTCCGGCGCGATCGAACGCCGTCCCGGCCTGCGGCTGACGCATCATCGCCAGCGGGTGGAACGTCCGCACGAACTGCCGATGACCGGGCGCGATCTGCTGCGCACGCTGGCGGCCGACCACCGGCCGCCACCCGCGCCTCTGACGTCGATGCTGGATCGTCGCCTGGATCATTTGAGCGGCGGGCAGTTCCAGCTCGTGCTGATCTGGGCGACGCTCGCGAGCGGTTCCGATCTGGTATTGCTGGACGAACCGACCAATCACCTCGATCCCGCCGCGGTGGATGT
>JAQVJI010000194.1:0-2486 GCA_028695255.1 Chromatiales bacterium
CCAGTCGGTCGCGGGCAGTTCGTGTACCACGACATAGCTCGCCTCGGCCAGTCCGCCGAGCGTGTCGTCGAGCATCGCATGCAACTGCGCGACGAGTGCGGCCTTTTGTGCTTCGCTGTTGGTGCCGGACGTGATCTTGACGTCGACGTACGCCGTCGGTCGCGTCGGCAGGGTTCCGCCGATGGTCCACAGCGCATCGGGCAGCGCCTGCACGCAGACGGCCGTCACCTCGCGCCGTTTGCCCATGGTCTCGTCCATCGTGCGGGTCGTTTCCGTTGCGATGCGACCGGCCTGATCGGCGGTGAGGGCGGGGTGTATGCGGACGTCGATGAAGGGCATGGCGGCAGCTCCGGGAGTGAGTGATCGTCAGTCTGGCGTCGTCGCCGGCATTTGTGAAATGATGAATTCGAATGCCATTCATCCAGAAGCCGAATAGATGCACCTCGACCTCGAACTGCTCGAAACCTTCGTCGCCATCGTCGACGGCAATGGCTTTACCCGTGCCGCCGAACGCCTGCACAAGACGCAGTCGACCATCAGTCAGCAATTGAAGCGTCTGGAGGAACGGGTCGGGGCGGCGCTGTTGACGCGCAACACGCGCGGTCTCGCGCTCACCCCAGAGGGCGAACTGCTGCTCGGCTATGCGCGTCGCCTGAGCGCCCTGCATGCCGACGCGATCGCGGCACTCGCAAGCGCCCGCGTGGAAGGTCGCGTCCGGATGGGCGCGGCGCAGGACGTCGCCGATGGCGGTCTGCGCGGTCTGTTGTCGCATTTTTCTGCGCGTCATCCGGGCATTTCCATCGAACTGCGCGTCGAGGCGAATCGCCGTTTGCGGGAACACGTCGGCAGCGGCGAACTCGATCTGGCCGTCGTGATGCAGACGCCGGGCGAAGGCGGCGAATCCATCGGCCGACTCGAATGCGTCTGGGTCGCGCCACCCGGATTCGTCGCGCCGCCGGTCGGCGAACCGCTGCCGCTGGTGCTGTTCGACGCGCCCTGTCTGTTCCGCGACACGGCACTCGCCGCACTCGAACGCGCCGGCATGCCGTGGCGCGTCGCCCTCACGACACCGAGCCTCGCCGGACTGCGCGCGGCCGTGCTCGCCGGCCTCGGCGTCACCGTCCGCACGACGCGCTGGCTGGAGGCGGACGCGCAGATATTGCGCGAGAGCGACGGTCTGCCCAGGTTGCCGGAGGTGGAACTGGTCCTGCTGACCCCGGATGCCGCCCCGGATGTCGCGACGACGCGACTGCTGGAGAGCGTGCGCGAGGCCATGCGGGCATCGGGCCGCGATGGCGAAATTCCAACCCGTGACATGCGCGATGAAGCCCTGGTACTTCAGGAATCTCGGTGACGCCATGCTGGCCGGCGAAGCGCTGGGCGACATCGAGGCGCGTTTTCTCGCCGCCTACGTGAAGGCGGGTCGACCGCCCGGCATGGCGCTGTTCTCGCGTCACGAATCGGAAGGTCGTCTGCATTGCGAAGTGGTGCTGTACCTTTCGCCCGCCGCGGCCGCCGTCGCGCAACAGATCGATGCGCATCCTTGCGCCAGACCATCCCCGCAGGGGCTTGGCCTGTTGGTGGGCGACGCGGACTGCTGGTCGGCGCTGTTTTTCAACGACGACTGACGGCGCGCTCAACCGGCCCGGTTCGCAATCTCGATCAGGTTGCCGTCGGGGTCGCGCACGTACAGCGACAGAATGGGACCGGTGGCGCCGGTGCGTGCGACCGGACCTTCGATGACGTCAACGCCGCAATTGGCGAGGTGTGCCTGCACCTCGCTCAGCGGGACATCCGTGAGAAAACAGAGATCGGCCGAACCCGGCGTGGGGCGAGTCGCCTTCGGCTCGAACTCGCGGCTGTGCGCATGCAGGTTGATCTTCTGTTCGCCGAAGGCGAGTGCACGGCGGCCGTTGCCGAAGCTCACCGCCCGCATGCCGAGCACACGTTCGTAGAAGGCGATGCTGACATCGACGTCGGCGACGGTCAGGACGAGGTGGTCGAGGCGCGTGATGTGCATGATGTCGGATTCATCTCCAGCGTTGGATGGCGATCTCGATTTTGGCGGCGAAGGCCTCCGCCACCGCGGGTGCCACGCGTTCGGCCTTGTACAGCGACAGCATGTCGAAGCGGCTGTTGGGTGCGCAGGTGCCGAGCAGCGCCGTCTTCAGCACGCGCCGCACCGGCCAGCGCAGCAGCAGCCGGTCGACCCACCAGGGCGAGCCGAGCGTGGTCACGGCGAGGACGCGTTGCAGTCCGTGCAGGCGCGGGCGGATCGGCCCCAGGTCGTCGGCGTGATCGTAGGCCACGCCCGGCGCCCAGACGCGATCGAACCAGCCCTTGAGCATGGCCGGAAAACCGAACCACCAGGTCGGGAACACCAGGACCAGGGCCTCGGCTTCGAGCAGGCGTGCGATCTGGCCTTCGACCGCACTGCGTTCGAAGGCGGATGCGTAATAGCTGCGGCGCTCCGCAACGTTCAACGC
>JAQVJI010000194.1:2586-5071 GCA_028695255.1 Chromatiales bacterium
GTTCATCCACGCGCTCATGCCTCCCGCCGCGTACCACCGTCGAGTGCCCAGTCGACCGCCGCCTGAGCGTGTACGCCGGTGGTGTCGAACAACGGAACGGTGGCGTCGCCGTGGCCGATCAGCAGGCCGATCTCGGTGCAGCCGAGGATGATCGCCTGTGCGCCACGCGCGACGAGCTCGGCCATGATGCGACGGTATTCGCTACGGGAGCTTTCTTCGGTCCGGCCCAGGCATAACTCCTGATAGATCACGCGATGCACGATTTCGCGATCGGGCGCTTCGGGGATCAGCACCTGCAGCCCGTGCCGATCATGCAGGCGATCCTTGTAGAACCCTTGTTCCATGGTGAAGCGCGTGCCGAGCAGGCCGACCTTCGACAGCCCGGCCTGGTGGACGGCGTCGGCGGTGGCGTCTGCGATGTGCAGCAGCGGGATGTCGACCGCGGCCTCGATCGCGTGCGCGACCTTGTGCATGGTGTTCGTGCACAGGACCACGCACCCGGCGCCCGCGGCCTCGATCGCACGTGCGGCGTCGGCCAGAAGAGCGCCGGCCGCGTCCCATTCACCGGCGTGCTGGAGATGATCGATCTCGTGCATGTCGACGCTGTAGAGCACGAGCCGGGCGGAATGCAGTCCGCCGAGCCGGGTCTTGACCGCCTCGTTGATCAGTCGGTAGTAGGCGGCGGTGGATTCCCAGCTCATGCCGCCGATCAGGCCGATGACCTTCATGTGGGCTCCTTCATTTGCGTGGGGACAGTTTACTGATCTCGACGATGCTGCGTCATGCGTTTCGCGGCACGTCCACAAGCGCTGTCTCACTCCCCCGTCGGGCGTACCACCGCCGCGAGTCGTCGCGGCCGGCCTTCGCTCATGCGGGCTTGAACACCATCCAGTACAGGTTCGCCAGCGGCAGCAGAACGGCGACGATGCCGAGTCCGTACCACCAGCGGTTGAGTCGCCAGTAGCGTTCGGGGATGCGGTCGTCGTTGGCGAATGTGCGCGCCATGCGTGCCTGTCGGATCTGGATCGGCACCAGCGCACACAGCCAGATCAGTCCCGAGGTGATGAACAGCAGGCGTCCCCAGGTCAACCAGCCGATGTCCCAGGAATTCCCGATCAGCGCATAGGCGATGTAGTCGCCGCTGGCGACGATCAAGGCCGCGCCGGGCAGCGTGAACAGCCAGTCGGTGAGCGTGACCTGACGTTGCGCAAAGGCAATGATGCGCGCGTCACCACTGCGGTTGGCCATGCCTTTCCACCAGGCGGTGACGATGACGTTGCCGAGCAGCAAGACGACGCCCAGGATGTGCAGACTTTTCAGCAGGGCGTAGCTCATGACGGTCTCCGGCGGCGTTGTGGGTACGCGTCATGTTGGCCGGCCTCCGGCCCACCGGTCATTCACCTTGGGTAACGCCCAGCGCACGCCGGATGCGGCTCAGCGACTGCGGCGTGATGCCGAGATAGGATGCGATGCAGTGTTGCGGCGCAATCTCGAACAGCGCCGGGCTTTCACGCAGCAGTTGCAGGTAGCGTTCGCGCGCGGGGAGCGTCAGCAGCGACAGCGTGCGGTGCTGGGTATGACGATACGCGGCCTCGGCGATGCGTCGGCCCACGTCGATCCAGAAAGGACTCGCGGCGTACAGGCCCTCGACCGCAGGTTTGTCGATGGATACGGTCGCGACGGGCGTGACCGCTTCGCAGCGCAGGACGCCCGGTTCGTCATGGGTGAAGCTTGCGAAGTCGACGATGAAGCGGTTCTTGATGTCGGCGCCGGCATCGTTGAAATGCAGTGCCCAGGTGAAGTCGCGTCCGTCGCGATCGATCAGGCCGCTGCGAGCCAGCCCGTCCACCAGCAGCCGTACTCGATCGCAGACGTCGCCGGGCGCCAGAATGGTCTTCCCGGCCGGGTACCGTTCGAAGGTCAGATGCGGCTGGCAGCGACGCCATTCCGCGGCAGGAATCGGTTTCAGTGCGGCGATCGATTGCCGGAACCATGCGAAGGCCCGTTCCGCATCCGGATCGTTCACGGTGCCTCCGTTACCTGTCCTGCGCCGTATTCGCGCAGCACCTGGCAGATGCGTACGCGATACCAGTCGTACCAATCACCGACGTGCGATTGTGCTTCGAGATGCCGCGCGTTTTCCTTCCAGGCGCGGATCGCATCCAGGCTGTCCCAGTACGAGACGGAAATGCCGATATCGTTGCGCGCCGACTCGAAACCCAGAAAACCGGGTTGTATGCGCGCCAGCTCCAGAATTTCCTGCGCCATGTCGGCATAGCCGTTGTCGCCTTCGCTGCGTTTCGAGGTGAAGATGACGGCATAACACGGCGGTTGGTCGGGGGCCGGGTGCGGGTCGGATGTCATCGTTCGTTCTCCTGCGATGAGGATGGATCATGCGGGTGGATAGTGTCGGCACAACGCCTGATCGCCGAAGCCCAGCGCCAGGTCGAGCGAAGGCACGCGCACCACCGTCAGGCGTCCATGC
>JAQVJI010000002.1 GCA_028695255.1 Chromatiales bacterium
TGTAGAAGATGAGCAGGATCAGTACGCTGAAGGCGAGCGCGAAGGTGGCGTTGAGATCGGTCGACGGCACGACGCGCAGATAGTGCACGCCGAACAGATTGAAGATGAACGGCAGCAGATCGACCGGCACCAGGTCCATCAGGTTCCACAGGAACACCCAGCAGAAGATGGTCAACGCCAGCGGCGCAATGAGCTCGCTGCGGCCGTGGAAGGTATCCTTCACCTGGGCGTCGACGAAGCCGATCATGATCTCGACGAAGTTCTGGAGGCCGTCCGGCACGCCGTCGGTCACGCGCTTGGCGACGCTGCGGAACAGGAAGAAGAAGATCAGGCCGAGGCCGATGGAGAAGCCCAGCGTATCGAGGTTCAGGGTCCAGAATCCTTCGCCTACCGTCAGGTTGGTGAGGTGATGCTGAATGTAGCCCGTAGTGGTCAGTTCTTCGGATGCCATCGTTCCGACACTCATTCTTTGTATGTTTCAACACCGCCGGACATCGCCGGCAGCAACGCAAACCAGAACATGAACAGCGTGACCATGTAGGTCACGAACATCGGCAGGAAGGCGACCTCCAGCCACTTGATCGCGATGATGAACAGCGCAACCGTCAATACGATCTTCTGCGCCTCGCCGACGTAGAACGCCCGCACGACCGACCGCAGCGGTCGCGCGCCTCCGCCCAAGACCCGCAACGCGAAGAATGCCGTCGTCAGGATGCCGATGCCGCCACCGACCAGCGAGGACGATGCCGTCTGACGATCGGCCCACCAGGCAAACCCTGCTGCGATGATCGCGGTCAACAACAACTGGCCAGCCAGGATGCGGCTCGCCGTGAGACGGCCTTCGCCAAGAATTTGCTGCTGATCGGGCACCGGCCTCTCCCCCGCCGGCTACCCCGTTCGTCAAGGGCAGCCGCGGATTATAAGCGCGCGATTATAAATACGGCCGTGACCAGGGTCAAACTACTTTATGAGGCGGGTTTTGCTGCGCCGGCCCTCGATGGACCTCAGCGGATGTGGGCCAGGATGCCGTCCAGTTCGTCGAGATTGTTGTAGTGCACAACGAGCCGGCCCTTGCCGCTGGCGTTGTATTCGATGGCCACCTTGGCGCCCAGGCGTTCGGACAGGTCGCCTTCCAGGCGGCGCACGTCCGGACTGGCCTCGCGTGATTTTGGCGCAGGTTTGTCGTCCTTGTGTTGCAGGTGGCGCTTGACCAGGCGCTCGGTCTCGCGCACCGACAGGCCCTTGGCCACGACGTGATTCGCGACCTCGATCTGGCCACCGCCCGCCAGCGCGAGCAACGCACGGGCGTGACCCATCTCCAGCTTGCCGTCGTCCAACAGCCGCTTGACCTCCTCGGTCAACTCCAGCAGTCGCAGCAGGTTGGTGACCGCCGCGCGCGAGCGGCCGACGGTCTCGGCCGCCTGCTGATGGGTGAGGCCGAACTCGTCGATCAGGCGCTTGAGGGCGTTGGCCTCTTCCAGCGGATTGAGGTTCTCGCGCTGAATGTTCTCGATCAGCGCCATCGCCGCCGCGGCCTGATCCGGGATGTCGCGCACCACCGCCGGTACTTCGTGCATGCCTGCAAGCTGGGAAGCGCGCCAGCGGCGCTCGCCGGCGATCAGCTCGTAGCCGCCATCGACCGGCCGCACCACCACCGGCTGCACCACGCCCTGCGCGCGGATCGAGTCGGCCAGTTCCTGCAACGCCTCGGGGCGGATGTGAATGCGCGGCTGATACTTGCCGCGGCGGATCTGTTCGACCGGGATCTGCCGCAGACCACTGTCGCCGCGCTCCGGCGTCGCGGCTACCGCCGCCTTGCTGCTCAGCAGCGCGTCAAGGCCGCGGCCCAGACCGGTCTTTTTCTTGATTGCCATGCGTCGAATGCCCGATTGAACTCAAATGTAGAAAAGCCTTGCCACAGAAGGCAGAGAGAAATGCCCGCGTGAATCAACGCATCACGTCGCCGCGGCCTGCGGCGGCGCGACCGGCCGATCGCGGCGCAGCATCTCGCCTGCCAGCGCCAGATAGGCGAGCGCGCCGCGCGAGGCCTTGTCGTACAGCAGCACCGGCAGGCCGTGGCTCGGCGCCTCGGCCAAGCGCACGTTGCGCGGGATGATGGTGCGATAGACCTGATCGCCGAAGTGCGCGAACAACTGTTCCGAGACCTGGGTCGCGAGGTTGTTGCGCGGGTCGTACATCGTCCGCAGCAGACCCTCGACGCGCAGATCGGGATTGACCGATTCGCGGATCGCGTCGATGGTGCCCATCAGCGCCGACAGACCTTCCAGCGCGTAGTACTCGCACTGCATCGGGATCAGCACGCCGTCGGCCGCGACCAGCGCGTTGACCGTCAGCATGTTCAACGAAGGCGGGCAGTCGATCAGGATGTAGTCGTAGCGCTCACGCAAATCCTTGATCGCATCGCGCAGCCGGTATTCGCGCCGGAGCGCGTTCATGAGCTGCACCTCGGCGACCGTCAGGTCGGCGTTGGCCGGGATCAGGTCGTAGCCCGGCGACTCCAGCCGCAGAATCGCCTCTTCGGGGCGGTTCTGCGCCAGCATCACCTCGCAACTCGTGATTGCAAGATCATGCTTGTCGACGCCGCTGCCCATGGTCGCGTTGCCCTGCGGGTCGAGGTCCAGCATCAGCACACGCCGCTTCGTGGCCGCGAGCGAGGCGGCCAGATTGACGGTGGTGGTGGTCTTGCCCACGCCACCTTTCTGATTGGCAACGGCGATGACTCGGCCCATGCGGCTTGATTCTCTGTCAGCTCGAAGCTCTGCGTATTTCTATGAGGTGTCGTTCGCCGACCACGCCCGGCACGTCGAGCCGGTGCACGCGGGTGATTTGCCACGGTGCCGGCAATGCTTCGGATTCGTCGCCCGGCCAGCGGCCCTTCATCGCCAGCAGCCGGCCATCGGCGGCACACAGATGGCCGGCGACGGCGACGAAATCGGCCAAGGCCGCGAACGCGCGGCTGATGACTGTAGCAAAGGGGGACGGGGGGCGATAGTTTTCCGCCCGCAACTGCACCACCTCGACGTTGACGAGTCCGAGCTCGATCACGGCCTGACGCAGGAAACTCGCCTTCTTGCCGCTGGTCTCGATCAGCGTGAAGTGGCGCTCCGGCAGGTGCAGCGCCAGCGGGATGCCCGGCAGACCCGGCCCGCTGCCAACGTCGGCCACGTCGCCCGGCATGTCCGCAACGAAGGGCGCCACCGCCAGACTGTCCAGCAGATGCAGGCGCACCATGTCGCGCATGTCGCGCACGGCGGTCAGGTTGTGGACGCGGTTCCATTTGGCCAGCAGCGCCAGATAGGCGAGCAGGCGGGCGGCGAGCGGTGCCGGCGGGATGCCGAGCGCGGCGAGTCCCTGCGCCAGTTCGGCCGCGATGGCCGGCATGCCGTCGGCGGTCGTGTTCATGCGCTGCGCCGCAACAGGCGGCCCTGTTTCTTGAGGTGTACCAGCAGCAGCGAGATCGCGGCCGGCGTGACGCCGGGAATGCGCCCGGCCTGGCCGAGGGTCTGCGGCCGATGGCGCAAGAGCTTCTGGCGCACCTCGGCCGACAGGCCGGCGATGCGTTCGTAGTCGAGGTCTTCCGGCAGCAGGGTTTCGTCGTGGCTGCGCGTGCGCGCGATTTCCGCCCGCTGGCGCTCGATGTAGCCGGCATAGCGGGCCTGGATCTCGACCTGCTCGGCCACCTGCGGATCGTCGACGCCCGGTCCGGCGACGGCTACGCGCATCAGCGCGGCATAGTCGACGCCGGGCCGGCGCAGCAGCTCGGAGAGTCGGAATTCCCGCGCCAGCGGGCCGCCGAACAATGCGGTCGAGGTCTCTGCGTCTACGTCTTCCGGCCTCAGCACGATCGAAGACAATCTTGCTTGTTCCTGCTCGATCGCGTCGCGTTTGCGCGCAAATACCGCCCAGCGCGCATCGTCGACGAGGCCGAGTTCGCGTCCCTTCGAGGTCAGGCGCAGATCGGCGTTGTCCTCGCGCAGCAATAGCCGGTGTTCGGCGCGCGATGTGAACATGCGGTAGGGCTCGCTGGTGCCGCAGGTAATGAGGTCGTCGATCAGCACGCCGAGATAGGCCTCGTCGCGGCGCGGCCACCAGGGTTCCAGCCCGTGCGCGCCGCGCGCCGCGTTGAGGCCGGCCAGCAGACCCTGGGCCGCCGCCTCCTCGTAGCCGGTGGTGCCGTTGATCTGGCCGGCGAAATAGAGACCGGCGAGCGACTTCGTCTCCAGGCTGTACTTGAGTTCGCGCGGGTCGAAGAAGTCGTATTCGATCGCGTAGCCCGGCCGCAGGATGTGCGCGTTCTCGAGCCCCGGGATCGAGCGCACCACCGCCCACTGCACGTCGAACGGCAGGCTGGTCGAGATGCCGTTCGGATACACCTCGCGCGTCTCCAGGCCCTCGGGTTCGAGGAATATCTGATGCGATTCCTTGTCGGCGAAGCGCACCACCTTGTCCTCGATGCTCGGGCAGTAGCGCGGACCGATGCCCTCGATCCGACCGCTGTACATCGGCGAACGATGCAGATTGGCGTGGATCACCGCATGCGTCTCGGCCGTGGTGCGCGTGATGTGGCAGCTCACCTGGCGCGGGTGATCGGCGCGGCTGCCCATGAACGAGAACACCGGCCGCGGATCGTCGCCCGGCTGTTCGGCCAGCCGCGCCCAGTCGATGGTCCGGCCGTCGATGCGCGGCGGCGTGCCGGTCTTGAGGCGGGCCGCCGGCAACTTGAGTTCGCGCAGCCGGTGCGCCAGCGCGATCGACGGCGGATCGCCCGCGCGTCCGCCGCTGTGAGTCATCTCGCCGATGTGGATGCGACCGTCGAGAAAGGTGCCGGTGGTCAGCACCACGCTGGGTGCAAGGAAACGGATGCCGGCCTGCGTCACCACGCCCTGCACGCGATCGCCCGTCACGAGCAGATCGTCCGCCGCCTGCTGGAACAGCGTCAGGCGCGGCTGATTCTCCAGCGCGCGGCGCACGCAGGCCTTGTAGATCTGGCGATCCGCCTGCACACGCGTCGCGCGCACCGCCGGCCCCTTCGATGCGTTGAGGGTGCGGAAATGAATGCCCGCGTGATCGGCCGCGCGCGCCATCAGTCCGCCCAGCGCGTCGATCTCCTTCACCAGATGACCCTTGCCGATGCCGCCGATGGCCGGATTGCAGCTCATCTGCCCCAGCGTCTCGATGTTGTGCGTGAGCAGCAGCGTCTCCGCGCCCGCACGCGCGGCCGCCAGCGCCGCCTCGGTGCCGGCGTGGCCGCCGCCGATCACGATCACGTCGAAGTTCTTGGGGAAATCCATGGCAGGCGAAGGTCTGAAATGGCCGTGCGGGGCGGAGATTGTATGCCCGCGCGCGGGGCCGTACCAATGCCGGCCGCAGGTATCATGAGGGCACGCCACCCGATCATTGAGGAACCCGCCATGTCCCGTCCCGCCGATGCCCTGTTGTTCGTCGCGCCGCAATGCGGCCATTGCCCCGGCGTGCTGGCCGCGCTGGCGGAGCTGGTCAAGGCGGGCAAGATCGGGCGGCTGGAGGTGGTGAACGTCGTTGCGCGGCCGGAGGCGGCGGCGGAACACGGCGTGCGCAGCGTGCCGTGGACGCGCATCGGTGATTTCGTGTTCGAGGGCGTGCTGGGCCGTGGCGAGCTGGAGCAATGGGCGAAGCACGCGGCAGACGGGACGGGCTTCGACGACTACGCGGCGGCACTGATCGAGGAACGCCGGCTCGACCGCTTGATCGCGCTGGTGCGCGCGGCGCCGGAACGGCTCGGCGATCTGCTGAAGCTGGCGGGCGATCTCGAAACGCCGATGGGCGTGCGCGTCGGCATCGGCGCGGTGGTCGAGTCCTTCGCCGGCGGCGATGCACTGCGCGCGCAGATTCCCCTGCTCGCGACGTTCGCGCAATCGCCGCTGGCGCCGGTGCGCATGGATGCCTGCTATTACCTCGGCTTGTGCCGCGACGATGCGGCGCGCGATCTGCTGAAAGACCGCCTGAACGACCCCGACCCCGAAGTGCGCGAGATCGCGGCCGAAGGGCTTGAATAAAGGGCTTTTCCCGGCGCTCGCCGCATCGCTTCTCCAGACCGGCGGTTTGCAATGACGTCCATGATTGCGTTGAATGGGACCCTTTTGGGGACCAACGCATGGACATCGTCGAGCAATACTTCCTGCAACTCGATTGGCAAGGCCTGATCTTCGCCACCCTGCGCATCCTGCTGATCCTGGTCATCGCCTGGGTGGTGATCAACATCGCCAAGACCGGTTTGCGGCGCCTCGAACGCTATCTCATCGAGAGCGGTCGCCTGCAAGGCGAGGACGCCGGTGAAGCGGCCAAGCGCGCGGAAACGCTGGTGCGGCTGCTGCGTCAGGCGATCACGATATTCATCTGGATTCTCGCGCTGCTGGTCACGCTGAACGAGCTCGGCGTATCGGTCGGACCGATCCTCGCCAGCGCCGGCGTGCTCGGCCTCGCGGTCGGTTTCGGCGCGCAGAATCTGGTACGCGACGTCATCAGCGGCTTCTTCATGATCCTGGAGAATCAGGTCCGTGTGGGCGACGTGGCGGTGGTCAACGGCACCGGCGGACTGGTGGAACATGTCGGCTTCCGCACACTGACCCTGCGCGACCTCTCCGGCACCGTCCATGTGTTTCCGAACGGCGGCGTCACGACGCTCGCCAACGTCACCAAGGAATGGTCGGCCTACGTGTTCGACATCCGCGTCGCCTACAAGGAAGACACGGATCGCGTCATCGAGGTCATGCGGCAGGTCGGCTCGGAAATGCGCCAGGACGAGTACTTCGGCCCGCTGATGCTCGAAGACGTCGACATCTTCGGCGTCGATCAGCTCGCCGATTCGGCCGTCATCATCAAGGGGCGCATCAGGACCCTGCCGATCCGCCAGTGGGAGACCGGGCGCCAGTTCCTGCGCCGCGTCAAGCAGGCCTTCGACCGCGAGGGCATCGAGATCCCGTTCCCGCATCGCTCGCTGTATTTCGGCGACGCCAGCAAACCGGTGCTCGTACAGCTCGCCGAGCAGGCGGGCGTCGCGGCCGATGATCGCGCGCCGACTTGAAGGCGCCAGGATCGCCAAGGGAAGCCTTGTCAGATGTGGGAGCGTCGCTGCCACGATCGGATATGGCGTTTCGCCCCGATCGCGGCAGCGCCGCTCCCACAGGGTTGGGCCCGCGCGGTTGAAAGCGCTCAGGCGCCGCCGGGTTCGCCGGTGAACTCGACCAGCAGGTCCTCGTCGGTCACGATCATCTGGCAGGCCAGGCGGTAGGTCGGCGGCAGGTCCTTCACCGTCGCGCGCTCTTCTTCGTGCTTCGGCAGCTTGCCGATGCTCTTCAGCACGTTGCGCTCCTTGTCGGTGAGCATGATGCCCTTCACGCGCTCGCCGTCGAGGTGCGTCACCTTCACCAGGCAGGAACCACACTCGCCGTCCTCGCACTCGAACGGGATCTTGATGCCGTGTTCCTTGGCGACGCCGAGCAGCGCGCTGCGTTTGCCGGCGGTCGCCTCCACCTTGCGGTTGCGCGCCATGAGGGGGGATGAGAAGTAGATGGTTGCCATGACAGTCTCCAGAGATTTTCGGGCCTGAGGTGTTCGGGCCCGCGGTTTTCGAACCCGGGGCTTTCGGGTTGGAGCCCGCCATGGAGCAAGTGCCGTGCCGCGGGCCGGGACGCCCGGCGCGGCCCCGGATCGCGGACCGTGCGTGTCGATATGCGATTGATGCCAAAGGATATTTATGGGATCTCCCGGCAAGCTCCCGAGGCCGGCGGCGGAATGTCCGAGAACCACCCTCGGGTTCGGACACATCGGATCGGGCCGGCATTGTCGGATTGACGACAAGCGTTCCGAAGCACCGTTACGCCCCGCGGCGCGGCCTGCCGTACAGCGCGCGCAATTCGTCCTTGGCTTGATCGAGGATGGCGCGCCGTTCGGCCGGAAGATTCCGGCCCGCGCGATTGAGATAGAAGTTGAGCATCGACATCGCCGAGCGGAACGGCGGGCCCTTGCGCCGCGTGCTGGCCTCGGCCGAGCGCTGGAGTGACTGCGCGATCGCACACGGATCGTCGAGCGCGAACACGCCCGGCTCCAGGTCCAGCGCGTTGCTCGTCTCGGTGACCCGCTGCGACCAGCGCGCCGGCGCATCTTTCAGCGCGGCCTTTCGACCTCGTAGATCACCCATGGCGCGACCCTCGTCTCGTCCAGCCAGGCGCCGTCGGCATCCCCGGCCAGCGGATGCCGGACCTGCGCGACGCGCAACCCGGCCGCCGTCATCGCGGCGCGATAATCCGCGTCGCTCCAGAACGTATCCGTCACCAGCACGCCCTCCGGCATCAGGCGCGCCTTCACGCGCTGACCCGAGCGCAGCGGCGCGCGGTTCTCCGGAAAATCCACCTCGCAGGACACCCAGCGATGGGCGTAGAACGCCTCGGTGTTGGCGACGAAGAAACCCCGTCCGCCGACACGCAGCACGCGCGACGCCTCACTGAAGAATCGCGCCAGCGCCTCCCGCGACGCCAATTCGAGCACCACCCAGGTCGAGAGCAGAACGTCGAACGCCGCATCCGCAAACGGCAGCCGCTCGTCTGCACGATACACACGATATGCCCCCTCCGGATCGAGCCGCCGCGCCTCGGCCACCATCGCCTCGCTCACGTCGACCCCGACCGCATCCAGCGACAGCGCCTTCAGAAACCGCGTCGAACGCCCCGACCCGCAGCCGAGATCCAGCGCAGTGCCCATCAAACCCGATGTGGCGATGCGTTCCGAAACGGCACAAAACGCGAGCGCGTCCGTGCCCGTGATGCCGCGCAGGGCGTAGTAACGGGCTAAATGGTGGTAGTCATCCACGGTCATAACAATACATTATGGTTTGTGTAATATGGCATTGCGGACGAAGGTGGTTTCAGGCGGTCAGCGAACTCATATGGTGGGGGCTCCAGAGCCTCGCGCTCATTTTGATTGAGTACTGTAGCAATCGACGCTCACATCGTTCATATAAATCAATCTGCACTCCAAGCAGCGCGGGTTGGACATATAATATACTTTGCCAACCCAAACCGTCCTGGAGTAACCATTGTATGAGCATAACAGCAGAATCCATTATGCATGATCCCACATTAGCTGCTGCGATTATAACGGTGGCGGCTTCATCAATCTTTTTCGCTATCGGATTGATACGGGGATCAATTGCTCAACGGCGCGCCAATAGAATACATATCGCCAAGCGACTGGCTGATGTGTCAATGGCGCTAAGCCACAACTTGGTAAACCTGGGGCTCTTGCGGCAAGAGTGCCTTCGGGAGATTCGCCACATAGAGCGCCATCAAAGTGGCGGCTATGAGCGGCTACAAACATTGAAGAACCTGCTGGCGCGGTACGAAAATGAGCAAATCACGATCGACGAGGCGCAAGACGCCATCGACAGAATGTTCGGATCTCTTGAAAAGGCAAGGCCGGAAGACATTGAAATGATGATGAAAGGGGCGTACAGCCAGAAACTGATGAACGAAAGCACCCTGAAGTTACTATCCGGAATCCGTCAGCTACAGTCTAGGTAAGGCTGAAGCCCGAGTAGGGCGAAAAAACGAAGCGCCTTCCGCCTCATGTGGAGCATACGTGATCGACGAAAGAACGCCACTCGCTCGGAGGAAAACTCAAAATAGCCCCGTCGGCCAGACACGAGGTCTGACCGACGGAGAGGGGAGATGTGCTCGGCGGGATGTGGTGAATCGACGCTCAGTGGCCGTGATGCTGATGCTCCTGCTGCATCTCCTGCTTCTCCGCGCCGGGGCGGCGCACCGGGGCTTCGAGGGCAACGCTGCCGCCGCCTTCGAATTCGAGCGTGACAGAGACCATCTGGCCGGGTTCGAGGGTCTGCCTGAGGCCGATGAGCATGACGTGCAGGCCGCCGGGCTGGAGCGTGGCGCGGCCCTTGGCCGGGATTTCGATGAACTCCACTTCGCGCATGCGCATCATGCCGCCTTCGTGCAGATGGGTGTGCAGCTCGACGCGCTCGGCGACGTCGGAACGCGCGGCGATGAGACGCAGCGGCTTGTCGCCGGCGTTTTCGAGGGTCATGTAGGCGGCGGTGTTGGCGATGCCGGGCGGCATGGCGCGCACGTAGGGATCATGCGTGGTGAGGCCCGCGGGCGCGTCGGCGAACGCGGGCGCGATCGTGAGCAGGGACAGACAAAGCAGGGTGATGATGTGTCGCATGGTTTGCTCCGGATGTGTGGAAGGAACGGTTTGTTGGCTACAGAGGACACTGGGGGAAACGACGATTCTCTCCTGTCGCGCAAGGGAAAGCCGCAACGGGTCCGGCGATCGGCGGCGTGGGCTCGAACGGGCTCGGGCGGTGGATGTGCTCACGATAAAAGCGATCGAAGACCTTGTCGATGCCCGCGGGCAAGCGGGGAGCAAACGCCGTGCCGGGAGAAAGACCTCCTCGATACAATGAGTTAGGCGAGGACCCGGCCCGGAGACTGCGGGATTTGCCGCAGCGGCCGCGGCAAAAACCACAACCGGGTCGACAACGGTCTCACGCCAACACGCCCAGCGTGACGCCCGCGAGAACCAGATAGCGCCCGAGCTTGGCCGCCAGCACGATCAGGAAGAAGCTCCACAGCGGTTCACGCATGACACCGGCGATCACCGTCAACGGATCGCCGATGAACGGGGCCCAACTGAGCAGCAGGGACCACCGGCCATGACGGTGATAGGCGCGCTGCGCCGATGCGAGACGATGCTCGCCGACCGGAAACCAGGGGCGGTCGCGCCAGTGCTCGATGTAGCGTCCGAGCAGCCAGTTCACCACCGAGCCCAGCACGTTGCCGGCCGTTGCGACCGCCAGCAGCGCCCACGCCGGATGCTCGCCCAGCACCAGCAGCGCGGCCAGCACGGCCTCGGACTGCATCGGCAGCAGCGTGGCCGCACCGAAGGCCGCGAAGAACAGCCCGAAGTAGGCGGGGACGATCAGGGCTCGAAATCGTAGTCGATGGTCAGCGGCGCGTGGTCGGAGAACCACTGTTCCTTGTAGACGGCCGCGTCCTTGACCCTGTCGGCGAGACCGGGGGTGACGATCTGGTAGTCGATGCGCCAGCCGACGTTCTTCGCCCGCGCCTGACCGCGATTGGACCACCAGGTGTACTGATCCGGCTGCTGATTCACGACGCGGAAGGCGTCGACGTAGCCGAGCTCGTCGAACACACGGCCGAGCCAGGCGCGCTCGTGCGGCAGGAAGCCCGAGTTCTTCTGGTTGCTCTTCCAGTTCCTGAGGTCGATCTCCCTGTGGGCGATGTTGAAGTCGCCGCACAGGACGTATTCGCGTCGCTTGCGCCGAAGCGATTGCAGATAGGGAATGAAGACCTCCAGAAAGCGGTCCTTCGAGGCCTGACGCTCCGGACCGGAGGAGCCCGAGGGCAGGTACAGCGACACCACCGACAGCTTGCCGAAGCGCGCCTCGATGTAGCGTCCTTCGTCGTCGAATTCCTCGACGCCGAAGCCGCGGATCACCTCGTCGGGCTCGCGTGCGCAATAGAGCGCCGTGCCGGCGTAGCCGGGCCGCTTGGCGTCGAAGTAGAAGCAATGATGGCCGTCGGGCCGGAAGGCGGCGTCTTCGAGCTGGTGTTCCTGCGCCTTGGTCTCCTGGATGCAGACCACGTCGGCGCCCTGCTGCGGCAGCCAGTCGAAGAAACCCTTGCGGGCGGCGGCGCGGATGCCGTTGGCATTGAAGCTGATGATGCGCATGGGCGGGGGACGATACCGGGCGCGCGCGGCGGTCGCAAGTCGCCGTCGCTTCGGGTATCGTGCGCGGCATGAAAACCTACCAATCCGAGTTCCTCGATTTTGCCATTCGCCAGGGCGTGCTGCGCTTCGGCGAGTTCACTCTCAAGTCCGGCCGCGAGAGCCCGTATTTCTTCAACGCCGGCCTGTTCAACACCGGGAATGCGCTGGCGCGGCTCGGGCGCTTCTATGCCGAGGCGATCGTCGATTCGGGCATCGGTTTCGACATGCTGTTCGGTCCGGCCTACAAGGGCATTCCGCTGGCCTCGGCCGCGGCCATCGCGCTGGCCGACCATCACGGCCGCGACCTGCCCTGGTGCTTCAACCGCAAGGAGGCGAAGGACCACGGCGAGGGCGGGAGTCTGGTCGGCGCGCCGCTGGCCGGGCGGGTGCTGATCGTCGACGACGTGATCACCGCCGGCACGGCGATCCGCGAGTCGATCGACATCATCCGCGCCGCCGGCGCCGAACCGGTGGGCGTGGCGCTGGCGCTGGACCGGCGCGAGCGCGGCCGCGGCGAGCTGTCGGCGATTCAGGAAGTGGAGCGCGATTACGGCCTGCGCGTCGCCTGCATCGTCAGCCTGGACGAACTGATGACCTACATCGGCGACGACGCCGAACTGCGCGGCCATCTGCCGGCGGTGGAGACCTATCGCGCCCGTTACGGGGTAGGCGGCTGAATCCGCCGCGGGTGCGACGGCAATCTTTCGCGAAGTGTATCCTCAGGCACTTTCCACCACCGGCGCCGGCTCGGCTATGCTTAAGGCTACCGGCTTCATACGACGGAATGCCTCACGATGCGACCGATTTCCTGCCTGACCCTGCTGCTCGCCGCCCTGCTGGCCACCCCGCTGGCGGTGCAGGCGGATCTCTATCGCTGGGTCGACGAGAACGGTCGCGTGCACTATGGCGACCGCCCGCCGATCGACCAGACCAAGGAAGACACGAAGGTCCTGAACAAGAAGGGTGCGGTGGTGCGCACCATCGAGCGGCCGAAGACGCGCGAGGAGATCGAGCGCGAACGTGCCGAACGCGAAGCGCGCGAACAGCAGGCCGCGGCCGCGCGCGAGACGGCGCAACAGCAGGCCGAAAAGGCACGTCACGACCAGGTGCTGCTGCGCAGCTACGGCAACGTGCGCGAAATCGAGATCACCCGCGACGACCGCCTGAACACGGTCGACTCGCTGCTCCGGCTGCTGGAGGAAAAGCAGGAGAACCTGCACCTGAAACTGGCCGAGCTGGAAGACCTCAAGATGCGCCAGGAACGCGGCGAGGTCAGCGCGCGCGAAGGCATCGACAAGGAAATCGAGGCATTGCGCCAGCAACTCGACAACAACGCGAAGGCCATGGACCAGCGGCGCAGGGAACGTCAGGACATCGTCGACAAGTTCGAGATCGACATCACGCGCTTCAGGCAACTGAAGGGGCAGTAGGCCCAGCCAATCAACCGCGGATCAGCGTGCCGATGCCGCGGTCGGTCAGCAGCTCCAGCAGCACCGCATGCTCCACCCGCCCGTCGATGATGTGGGCGGACTTCACCCCCGAACGCAGGGCATCCAGCGCACAACCGATCTTCGGCAGCATGCCGCCGTGGATGGTGCCGTCGGCGATCAGCCCGTCCACGTCGCCCACCGACAATCCCGTCAGCAGACCGCCGGCCTTGTCCAGCACGCCGGTGGTGTTGGTGAGCAGGATCAACTTCTCCGCCCCGAGCACGCTCGCGAGCTTGCCTGCGACCGTATCCGCATTGATGTTGTAGGCAGCACCGTCGTCGCCGACGCCGATGGGCGCGATGACCGGGATGAAGTCGCCGGAATCCAGCATGTTGACCACCGCCGGATCGATCGCGGCCACTTCGCCGACGTGGCCCAGGTCGATGATCTCCGGCACGTTCATCTCCGGCGTCTGGCGCGTGCGCGTCAGGCGCCGGGCGCGGATCAGGCCGCCGTCCTTGCCGGTGAGGCCGACCGCACGGCCGCCGAAGCCGTTGATGAGATTCACGATCTCCTTGTTGACCAGGCCGCCGAGCACCATCTGCACCACGTCCATGGTTTCACGGTCGGTCACGCGCAGTCCGTCGACGAAGCGCGTCTCGATACCGAGCCGCGCGAGCAATTGGCCGATCTGCGGCCCACCGCCGTGCACCACCACCGGATTGATGCCCACCTGCTTGAGCAGCACGATATCGCGCGCGAAGCCCTGCTTGAGGTGTTCATCGACCATCGCATTGCCGCCGTACTTGATCACCAGCGTCTTGCCGGAGAAGCGCTGGATGTAGGGCAGGGCCTCGATGAGGACACGGGCGATGTCGGTGGCGGTGGTTTCGGCGGCTTCGGGGTTCATGAAACGGTCCTGAAAGGCGTTGACGGAAAGCCCGCTAGTTTACGGCAGGGTCAGGGGAAAATCCCGGGGAACCACGCCTCAGAACGGCAGCCGGAGCGTCGGCTCCACCGCCAGCAGGCGATGCCGGAACACCGACTGGATGCGCGCCAGCGCCGCGGGCGTGTCGCCCTCGAAGCGGATCACCAGCGAGGGCGTGGTGTTGGACGGGCGCACGAGCCCGAAACCGTCCTCGTAGTCGGCGCGCAGACCGTCGAGCGTCGACACCTCCGCACCCTCGAAGCCGCCGTGTTCGAGCAGGCGGCGCATGAACTCGAAGTGCTCGCCCTCGTGCCGGAAGTGCACGTTGAGCTCGGGCGTGTTGAGGCTGTCGGGCAGATCGGCGAAGACCTCGGTCGGGCTGCGCGCATCCTGCGACAGGATCTCCAGCAGGCGCGCGGCGGCGTAGAGCGCGTCGTCGAAGCCGTACCAGCGTTCCTGAAAGAAGATGTGGCCGCTCATCTCGCCGGCGAGCAGCGCGCCGGTCTCGCGTTGCTTGGCCTTCATGAGCGAATGCCCGGTGCGCCACATCAGCGGCCGGCCGCCGTGAGCGGCGATCTGGCGACCGAGATGGCGGCTGCACTTGATGTCGTACAGGATGGTCGCGCCGGGATGGCGCGACAGCACGTCGCGCGCGAACAGCATCATCTGGCGGTCGGCCCAGATCACGCGGCCCTCGCCGTCGACCACGCCCAGACGGTCGCCGTCGCCGTCGAAGGCAAGGCCGAGATCGAAGCCCTGCGTGGTGACGAGCTTGATCAGGTCGACGAGGTTCTCGGGCTCGGAAGGATTGGGGTGGTGATGCGGAAAGTGGCCGTCGACCTCGCAGTACAGGCCCTTCACATCGCAACCGAGACCGCCGATCAGATCCGGCGCGACGATGCCGGCGACGCCGTTGCCGCAGTCCACCGCGACCTTGAGCGGACGCGCGAGCCGCACGTCGCCGAGGATGCGCTGCCGATACACGTCCAGCACCGGAGCCTCGCGGCGCTTGCCCATGCGCTCGGAACGCACGCCGGCGCGCGCGCGGCGACGCAGTTCCTGGATCGTCTCGCCATGCAGCGTCTCGCCATCGACCACCAGCTTGAGACCGTTGTAGTCGGGCGGGTTGTGGCTGCCGGTGACGGCGACGCAGCTCTGCGAACCGAAGTGATGCGCGGCGAAATACACCACCGGCGTCGGCGCGAGACCGACGTCGATGACGTCGCAGCCGCCGGCGATCAGGCCGTCGGCCAGCGCGTTCAAGAGCGCGATGCCGGACAGGCGGCCGTCACGGCCGATCACCACGGTGTCGCGTCCGCGTTCCAGCACGAGGCTCGCCAGCGCGCGGCCGATCTGCTCGACGATGGCCGGCGTCAGCGTGTCGCCGACCACGCCGCGGATGTCGTAGGCGCGGAAGATCGAGGCCGGGATGTCCATCAATGCCTCCCCGACGAACCGAATCCGCCCGCGCCGCGATGGCTCTCCTCGAAGCTGTCCACCACCTCGAACTCGGCCTGCACCACCGGCACCAGCACGAGTTGCGCGATGCGCTCACCGGGATTGACGGTGAATGCCTCGCGACCGCGGTTCCAGCAGGAAACGAACAACTGACCCTGGTAGTCGGAGTCGATCAGGCCGACCAGATTGCCGAGCACGATGCCGTGCTTGTGGCCGAGGCCGGAGCGCGGCAGGATCACCGCCGCCAGCGACGGATCGCCGATGTGGATCGCAATGCCGGTCGGGATCAGCTCGGTGTCGCCGGGCTGGAGCGTGAGCGGTCCGGCGACGCAGGCGCGCAGGTCCATGCCGGCGCTGCCGGGCGTTGCGTGGTGCGGCAGCGGGAATTCGCTGCCGATGCGGGGGTCGAGAATCTTCACTTCGATCTTGCGCATGCGGGATTCCTGAGGCGTCGCCGGAGACGGGTTCGGTGGTGCGGCGGCGGCGCATCACCCACGCCGCCGCGGTGCATTCTTTCACAGACGCACGCCGTTGGTGACCCCTTTTCGACCTTTCGTCAGAAGGCCATCGCACGCCGTTTTCGCGCCATGGTTCACACAATGCCAAGCTGTTAGTATCGGCCGGTGAACCCTGCACACCGCCGATTTCCGACCGCCGACCCGCTCGCCCCCGGCCACGTCGCCCCTCGCCGGGACGCCCCCCTTCAAGGACCGATCGAACCCGTCTTTCTGCTGCGGATCTGATCCGGTGACCGTTTCGCACCCGATCCCGGGCGCGTCGCCGCCGGCAGCGTTCGTTCTCCGCCATCCGGCCGGACGGGGGATCACGACGTGAGGCCGCTGACGCTTCGCCACAAGATCCTGCTCGCCGTCAGCGTGCCGTCGCTGATCGCACTGGCCGGCATCGCCGGTTATCTGCTGATCTCGCTCCAGGGCTGGGCGGTCGATCGCTGGACCAAGGATCATCACGCCTTCGTCGAGTCGCTGGCCGGGACCATCGACGCCGACATCGCCCGCGCGCGGGAGCTCGTGCGCTTCAGCGCCAGCCTGCCGGCCTTCGCCGCGCTGCCCGAACGCGACCGGATCGATCTTTCGATCAACGGCATCCCGGAACACGCCGACCGGCCCAAGCGCGACGCGCTCGACTGGCTGCGCGACAACGCCGGCTTTTCGGTGCTGTTCGTGCTCACGCCGGAAGGCGATTTCTACCTGTGCCATCCCTTCGCCGTACAGCGCACGCTCACGCGCCACAACCTGTCCGACCGACCGTACTTCCAGCAGGCCGTCGCCACACGAGCGACGGTCGTTTCGGACAGCTTCGTCGGCGCCGACGGCGTGCCCGCGGTCGCCATCGACACGCCGGTCCTCGACGACGCCGGCAACATCGTCGCGCACGTCGGCGGCGTGCTGCATCTGGATCGTCTGGCCGGGATGCTGCGCCCCGAGCGCATCGCGCCGTTCGACATCGGCCTGATCGTCGATCGCGGCGGCAGGATCATGGCGCAGACCGAAACGGCGCTGCCGCCCGCGGTCGTTGCGTGGCTGGCCGAGACCAGTGCTCAGGCATCGTCATCGACCGCAGAGCGGGCCGTCACCGGGATCGCGAACCTCGCCGACGAGACGGGGCGCGAATGGCTGGGTTTCCATGCCACCCTCGACACCGGCTGGCACCTGCTGACGCTGCGCGACCGCGATGGGCTGCGCGCCGAGATCCTGCCGCAGGTGCAGCGCACGGCCCTGTTCGCCGCGGCCTTCCTGTCGTTGTTGAGCATCACGGCCCTGGTGCTCGCGCGTCGCTTCGTCCAGCGCTGGGCGCACGCGGAGGATGCATTGCGGGCGAGCGAGGAAACGTCGCGCCGCGAACGCGACCTGTTCGCCGGCGGCCCGGTGGCCGTGTTCATCTGGCGGCCCGAGGCGGGCTGGCCGGTGGATTACGTCTCGCGCAACGTGCGCGGGATTCTCGGCTATACGGCGGCGGAGATGACCGCGCCCGGATTTCATTTCGCCGACCTGATCCATCCGGACGACTTGGCGCGCGTGGGCCAGGAAGTGGCGGACCATCTCGCCAGCCACAGAACGCAGTTCGAGCAGTCCTATCGTCTGCGCTGCAAGCACGGCGAATACCGCTGGTTCTACGACTTCACGATGCCCGAACGCGATGCCGACGGCGAGCTGCGGCGCATCCGCGGCTATCTGTTCGACCAGAGCGAGATCCGGCTCGCGCAGGCACGCCAGCGTCTGTCGGCGCGCGTGTTCGAAAGTACCAGCGAAGGCATCACCATCACCGACATCGACGGCGTCATCCAGGCGGTGAATCCGGCCTTCACCCGCATCACGGGCTATACGGAGGCCGAGGTGCGCGGCAAACGGTCGAGCGTGTTGCGCTCCGGCAGACACGACCAGGCGTTCTACCAGGCGATGTGGCAGCAACTCGTGGGCGCGGGTCAGTGGCAGGGCGAGATCTGGAACCGGCGCAAGAACGGCGAGGTGTATCCGGAGTGGATCACCATCAGTGCGGTACACGACGATTCGGGCGAGGTGTCGCATTACGTCGCCGTGTTCACCGACATCACGGCGCTGCGCAAGGCGCAGGAGCAGGCGGAATGGCTGGCCTGGCACGATCCGCTGACCGGCCTGCCGAACCGCGCGCTGTTCATGGAACGCCTCGGGCAGACGCTCGCGAACGCGCAACGCGACGGTCGTTATGCCGACGTGCTGATCCTCGACCTCGACCGTTTCAAGGACATCAACGACGCGCGCGGCATCGCCATCGGCGACCGCCTGCTCGGTGCCGTCGGCGAACGCCTGCGCGGCGCCTTGCGCGAGGGCGATTCGCTGGCACGCCTGACGGCGGACGAATTCGCGATCCTGCTGCCGCGGATGTACTCGGATACCGAACAGGCGGCGCGGCAGGCGCTCTCTGTGGCGGAAAAACTGCGTGCGCTGATATCGCGTCCGTTCGAGCTCGACGGCGAGGCGTTCCGGCTCGGCGTCAGCATCGGCGTCGCGTTGTTTCCGGAATCGCCCGACGAGTCGACCGCCGACGTACTGCGACAGGCCGACACCGCCCTGCATCGCGCCAAGCAGGATGGCGGCGACCGCGTGGTGTTCTTCGAGAACACCATGGGCGAGATCGCGCGCGGGCGTTTTCAGCTCGAACACGAACTGCGGCATGCGATCGATCACGACGAGCTGCGCCTGTTCCTGCAACCGCAGGTCGATATGCGCGGTGGCATCGTCGCCTTCGAGGCGCTGGTGCGCTGGCAGCATCCGGAACGCGGGCTGGTGCCTCCCGGCGCGTTCATCGCGGCGGCGGAGGAATCGGGCCTGATCGCCCGGATCGACGGCTGGGTGCTGGCGGACGTATGCCGGCTTTTGTCGCGCCTCGACGGCGCGGGGCATCCCCTGCGCATAGCGGTCAACATCAGCCCGCGGCATTTCCGCGAGGAGGACTTCGTCGCCCGGGTACGACGGCACCTGGCGACCAGCGGTGCCGATCCCTCGCACCTGGTGCTCGAAGTGACCGAAGGCCTTATGATCGACGACCCGGCCGCCGTGGTCGGCAAAATGACCGTTCTCACCGACATGGGCATCCACTTCTCCATCGACGACTTCGGCACCGGCTATTCGAGCCTGGCCTATCTCAAGCGCCTGCCGATCCACGAACTCAAGATCGACCGCAGCTTCATCCAGGATGCGCCCACCGACCCCAACGACGCGGCCCTGGTCGAGACCATCCTCGCGGTCGCCAGCCATCTCAATCTCCAGGTGGTGGCGGAAGGCGTCGAGACGCCGGAACAGGCGCGATTCCTGAGCGATCGCGGTGACGTGATCCAGCAGGGCTATCTGCACGGCCGGCCCGCGCCGGCGGAGGACTGGGTCGCGCGGCTCGGCACGCAGACGAGCGCGCCGTGAGAGCGCTTCTCCCGTGGCTGCTCGGCTTCGGTCTGGCAGTTGCGGCGTCGCCGGCCTTCGCCATCGACGACCTGTGGCAGCGCTACCGCTGGGAGATCGTAGGGACCATCGGCGGTGCGCTGATCCTGTCGCTCGCCACCGGCCTTTGGCTCAGCCGCCGCCGGTTGTTGCAGGAACGCGCACGCGTGGCCGCGCAGATGCGCGAACTGCACGCCAGCCACGAGCTGCTGACCAAGATCTCGTCGCAGGTCCCGGGCATGATCTATCAGTACCTGTTGCGGCCGGACGGCAGCAGCTCGTTTCCGTACGCCAGCGACACCATCCGGGACATCTACGCCGTCAGCCCGCAACAGGCGCGGGACGATGCCGCGCTGGTGTTCCGACGCATTCATCCCGACGACCTGGAGCGGGTGCAGGCCGGCATCCGGCGATCGGCGGCAACGCTCGCGCCCTGGCTTCAGGAATACCGCATACAGTCGCCGGAAACCGGCCTGCGCTGGTGCGAAGACCGCGCGATGCCGGAACGGCAGGCCGACGGCGGCACGCTCTGGCATGGCTTCGTCACCGACGTCACGCCGCGCAAACTGATCGAGGCGCGACTGGCGGATGCCGCCGCCGAAAAACAGCGGCTGCTGGCGTCTCTCGGCGAGGGCGTGTACGGCATCGACCACCAAGGCATCTGCACCTTCATCAATCCCTCCGCCCTCGACATGCTCGGCTACGCCGAAGACGAGGTGCTCGGGCACGATCAGCACCGGCTGTTCCACCACCACCGCGAGGACGGCAGCGATTACCCGACGCGGGAATGTCCGATCAGCAGGACGCTCGCAGATGCCCGGCCGCGCTACGTGGACGATTGGTTCATCCGCAGGGACGGACGAGGATTTCCCGTGTCGCTGCTGATCTCGCCAATCGAGGAGGACGGCGTCTGCACCGGTGCCGTGGTCGCCTTCCGCGACATCACGGAACGCCTGCGACTGGAGGAGAACCTGAAGGCGCTCGCCACCACCGACGCGCTGACGGGACTGCCGAACCGGCGTCATCTGCTGGAACAGATGGAACGCGAACTGGCTCGCGTGCGGCGGCACCCGGAACGACCGGCGGCGGTGTTGATGGCCGACCTCGACCACTTCAAGCGCGTCAACGACAAATACGGGCATGCGGCGGGAGACATGGTGCTGCGGCACTTCGCCGCCACCTTGCGCGAGGCCGCGCGCAAGTCCGACCTGGCCGGACGCCTGGGCGGCGAGGAGTTCGTGTTGCTGCTGCCGGATACGCCGATCGACAAGGCGCGGTTGCTGGCCGAGCGCCTGCGCGAAACCATCGAGACCGCCAGGGTCGATACCGGCAACGGTCGCGTGCGCTACACCGTCAGCATCGGTATCACCGCGATGACCGCCGACGACGCGGCGGTCGACCCGGCATTGGCGCGCGCCGACGCGGCGCTCTACCGCGCCAAACAGGGCGGGCGCAACCGGGTCGAGGTCTGACGGGCACGCCGCTCGGCTACGCGCCCGACATCCGCCCCGCGATCAGCGCCACCAACTCGCGCGCCAGCCGTGCCTTGGATTGCTGCGGCAACGACGCATGACCATCCGCCCAGAACACTTCGAGCGCGTTGTCCTCGACGTCGAAACCGCGGCCCGCGCTCACGTCGTTGGCGGCGATCATGTCGAGGTGCTTGCGTGACAGCTTGTCGCGCGCATGCGCTTCCAGGTCCTGCGTCTCGGCCGCGAAGCCGACCACGAACGGTCGCGGTTCGCGTGCGGCGACCGCGGCCAGGATGTCGGGCGTGCGTTCGAGTTCGAGCGTGAGCTGCGATGCCGTCTTCTTGATCTTCTGCCCGGCAACCGCGGCCGGACGGTAATCGGCTACCGCGGCGGCGCCGATGAACAGATCGACCTCATCGATGCGTGCCATCACGGCATCGAACATCTGTGCCGCGCTCTCGACCTCGATGCGTTCCACGCCGCGCGGCGTCGGAAGCGCCACCGGCCCGCTCACCAGCAGCACGCGCGCGCCGGCCTCGCGCGCGGCTTCGGCAAGCGCGTAACCCATGCGCCCGGAACTGCGGTTGGACAGATAGCGCACCGGATCGAGCGCCTCGCGCGTGGGGCCGGCGCTGATCAGCACCGTCCGGCCCGCCAGCGCGCCGGTGGCGAACAGCGCCGACAGGCGTTCGACCAGTTCGGCCGCCTCCAGCATGCGGCCCTCGCCGGTCTCGCCGCAGGCCTGTTCGCCGCTCGCCGGACCGAAGATGGAAACCCCGCGCGCACCGAGCGCGTCGCGGTTCGCCTGTGTCGCCGCATTGGCCCACATCTGCCGGTTCATCGCCGGCGCGATCGCGAGCGGCGCATCGCTCGCGAGACACAACGTCGACAGCAGATCGTCGGCGCGACCGGCGGCGAGACGCGCCATGAAGTCGGCGCTGCACGGCGCGACCAGCACCGCATCGGCCCAGCGCGCGAGTTCGATGTGGCCCATGCCGGCCTCGGCCTGTTCGTCGAACAGATCCGTGCGCACCGGATGGCCGGACAACGCCTGGAACGACAGCGGCGTGACGAATTCCAGTGCCGCGCGCGTCATCACCACGCGCACGATGGCACCGGCGTCGCGCAGCCGGCGCGTCAGCTCGCAGGCCTTGTAGGCCGCGATGCCGCCGGTGACGCCGAGCAATATGTGCTTGCCTTGCAGATACATGCGGGGAGTCTAACCCGGATCGATGCTGAAAATCGGGCCTCTCGCCGGGACGCCAACGGTCAACAGCGCCGTAGGTCAGGTTGCGCGAAAGCAGCACCTGACGCGCCGTGCCGAAACCGCGCTCGTCACGTGGCTTCGCAACGTGGCCTGCGACGGCTGCCATCGTTTCAACCACGAAGGATTTTGCTCTCGCGGAGGGCGCCGGGACGCAGGGAAACCCCTTTCTGTTTGTAATGTTGTCTTTCTCCGCGTCCCGGCGCCCTCCGCGAGAGCTCATGTTTTTCTTTCCGCCCCCTGTGTACTCTGTGCCCTCCGTGGCCATCCATCGAAGATCCGCGCCCATGTCCGCATCGCTGCCCGTCTACGATCACGCCCGCTTCGAACGCGTGCGCTGGACCATCTACATGGTCCTGATCCTCGCCTACATGCTGGTGTTCTTCCATCGCATGGCGCCGGGCGTGGTGTCGGGCGAGCTGGCCGCGAGCTTCGGCACCACCGCCGCCGCGCTGGGTTCGCTGGCGGCGATGTACTACTACATCTACACCGCCATGCAGATGCCGGCCGGCGTGCTGGCCGACACCCTCGGCGCGCGCGGGTCCGTCACCGTCGGCAATCTGGTGGCGGGCGCGGGTTCGATCCTGTTCGGCCTGGCCGACAGCTTCGTCACCGCGAGCATCGGTCGCTTCCTGGTCGGACTCGGCGTGTCGGTGGTGTTCGTCGGTCTCATGAAGAGCAACACGGTCTGGTTCAGCGAACGCCGCTACGGCAGCATCAGCGGACTCACGCTGCTGCTCGGCAACGTCGGCGCGATCGCCGCCACCGGACCGCTGGCGCTGGTGCTCAATCACTACGACTGGCGCAGCGTGTTCGTCGCGCTCGGCGTCGCGGCCCTCGTGCTAGGCATCGTGTCCTGGCTGCGCGTGCGCAATCGGCCGGAGGACCTCGGCTTTCCCTCGGTGCGCGAGATGGAAGGGCTCGCGCCGCACCCGCCGCGCGAACGGCACTGGCTGACCGAGCTGCGCGGCGTGCTCGCCAACCGGCGCCTGTGGCCGGGCTTCGTCTACGACTTCGGGGTCACCGGCAGTTTCTTCGGCTTCGTCGGCCTGTGGGCGATCCCGCTCCTGCGCGACCTGCACGGCCTGTCGCGCGGCGAGGCGGCGGCCTACACCACCGTCGCCACCGTCGCCTTCGCGATCGGCAGCATGAGCGCGGGCAGCTTCTCCGACCGGCTCGGGCTCAGGCGCCCGGTACTGACCGGCGGCGTCCTGGGCTACGCCGCGATCTGTGCCCTGCTGCTGTTCGCACCCTGGTCGCCGGGTCCGTCGGCGTATCTGCTGTTCGGCGCGCTCGGCGTGTCGGCCGGCGGCTTCGTGGTCGCCTACGCACAGGCCAAGGAGGTGACCGCACCCGCGCTGTCCGGCATGGCGATCGCGCTCGTCAATACCGGGCTGTTTCTCGGCGCGGCCGTGTTCCAGCCGCTGTTCGGCTGGGTCATGGACCTCGGCTGGGACGGCGCGACGGTCGACGGTATTCCGGTCTACGCGGCGAGCGACTATCGCAACGGTCTGATCCTGCTGCTCGGCTTCGCGCTCATGGCCGTCGCCGCCTCGACGCGGTTCAGGGAGACGCATTGCCGCAACGTCACGGTCGCCGGCTGACCGGAGTAGAATCGGACCGGTTGGTCATGGTACGGAGGTTCATGATGCGACACGCGCGCGATCATCGACTGAGCATCGAAGACTATCTGGCCCGCGAGAACGACGGCGTGGTCCGCCACGAATACGTGGCGGGCGAAGCCTATGCGATGACCGGAGCCAGCCCGCGCCACAACATCATCGCGGGCAACGTCTTTGCGCGCCTGCGCGAGCGGGCCCGCGGCGGTCCTTGCCGGGTCTTCATCTCCGACATGAAACTGCGCGTCGAGGCGGCGGACGCCTTCTACTACCCCGACGTCCTCGTCACCTGCGAGCCCGCGGGCGACGATGCCCGCTTCATGACCGATCCCTGCGCACTGGTGGAAGTGCTGTCGCCCTCGACCGCGAGCATCGACCGGCGCGAGAAGCTGCTGGCCTATCGCAGCCTGCCGTCGCTGGGCGAGTACGTGATCGTCGATCCGCGCCGACGGCACGTCCTCGTACACCGGCGGGAGCACGGGGTCTGGCACGCGCTGCTGCTGGAAAACGGCGACGATCAGGTCGTGATCGGCTGCCTCGACACCCCGATCACGCTCGACGACATCTACGAGGACGTAGCCTTGCCGGATGTCTGCGAGCCGTGGGAGGAATACGTCGCCTGACGACGCAACCGGAAACCGAATGACGACATCCAGGGAGGGAACCCGCATGCCCATCACCGACTGGCCGGCCGACGAACGCCCGCGCGAGAGACTGCTGTCGCGCGGCGCGGCCACGCTCTCCGACGCCGAATTGCTGGCGATCTTCCTGCGCACCGGCATCGCCGGCAAGACGGCGGTCGATCTCGCGCGCGAACTGCTCGAACGCTTCGGCGGCCTGCGTCCGCTGTTGCAGGCCGACCTCGACCGCTTCTGTGAGGCGAAAGGTCTCGGCACGGCGAAATACGCGCAGCTTCAGGCCGTGCTCGAAATGGGCCGCCGGCATCTGGACGAGACGCTCAAGCGCGGCGATGCGCTGACCTCGCCCGACGACACCCGCCGCTACCTCGCCGCGCGTCTGCGCGATCATCCGCACGAGGTGTTCGCGATCCTGTTCCTCGACAACCGGCATCGCGTCATCGCCTTCGAGGAGCTGTTCCAGGGCACCATCGACGGCGCCTCCGTGCATCCGCGCGAGGTGGTGCGGCGCGTGCTCGCGCACAACGCAGCCGCGGTGATCCTCGCCCACAACCATCCCTCCGGCGTCGCCGAACCCTCGGCGGCCGATGCCCGCATCACGCAACGATTGAAGGACGCGCTGGCGCTGATCGACGTGCGCGTGCTCGATCACCTGATCGTCGGCGACGAGAGCGTGTCGCTGGCCGAGCGCGGACTGTTATGACGTCTTCTCGAACTGACCGGTCTGCAACAGCACCAGCGTGCAGGCGTGTTCCCAGGGAATGCCCGCCGCGTCGAGCCGGGTCTGGAGGGCTTCGGACTCCGTGCCAGGATTGAGGATCACCCGGCCGGGCTTGAGGCCGATCATGTCGTCGGCCTGCGCCTCGCCCTTGTCGGGTCCGACGTAGACCGTGAGCGTGTCCACCGAGTCCTGAACCGCGCCGAGCGCCGGCACGGCCGGGATGCCCTCGATGGCCTCGGCCTTCGGGTGGATCGGAATCACGCGATGGCCGTATTCGCGCAGCATGCGCACGGCACGGTTGGAATAGCGGTCCGGCTTCGGGCTCGCGCCCAGCACGACGACGGTCTGGCTCATGTCGGTTTCGCTGTCGGGGATCAGGGCTGGCTGCGCTTGCTCGCCAGCCACTTGATGATCGGCTCCCACTGCTCGCGGTCGATGCCGGTGGCGTAGGGCGCCATTTCGAAGATGCCGATGCCGCGCTCGGCGGCCCGGATGTAGTTCATGCTGTCGCGCAGATGGGTCAGGAACGGCACCTTGAGGCCCTTGAGGAATTCCTCCAGCTCCCAGTAGATGTTCGTGACCTCGCGCGCGCGATTGGCGACCAGCGCGATCTTCGCCTTGTTGCCCGTGACCGGCGCCGAGGCCTTCACTTCCTCGACGAATTTCGCCGCCGCGCGCATGTCGATCGGCGACGGCAGCACCGGGATCAGAATGGTCTCGGCCTTGCGCAGCAGATTGGCGAGGTCGCGGCCATGCACCGCGGCCGGCGGGTCCATGATCACGTACTCGGTGTCGCGCGGGGTGCGCAGCGCCTCGCTGTGCGCCGCCACGCCGATGATCGGCGGCCGTCCGACGCCGCGCACGGCGAGCCAGCCCAGGCTCGATTCCTGCGGATCGAAGTCGGCCAGCACCACCTTGTGGCCTTCGTTGGCGAAATGACTGGCGAGATTGGTGGCGAGCGTGGTCTTGCCCGAACCGCCCTTGGCGTTCAGGACCATGATGTGGCGCATGGCGGATCCCCCTTGGTTGTAGCCCCTCGACCGGCCCCGGAGCGAAGCCGCGATGTACACCCGTTCAAGCCTAGCTCACGGACCGGGCCGTGTCACGGAACGAATCTCCCGGCGGTGGGGGACGATTTGCGCGTTCGCATGCATGCATACTCTGCACTGTTCGTGACGGATCGGATTTCCTGCCAACCATCGGGCGCGCCAGCATGAGAATGAAAAACCGCGTTGCGAGCGGATCGCACCAGCCGGGGCCTTCCGAGCGACTCGGGCGGTATGTCAGCGCCATGCCCGATGTGGTCACGAGTGCGATGTTCCTGTCGGTATGGATCGCGCCTTTCGCGCTGGGCCCCAAGGCCGTGGGCGACGCCATGCTCGTGATGCTGGTCGAGTTCGTCCTGATTCATGGCTGCGGGATGTTCGGGGCGGTGGTGACCGACACGGATATGAAGCGTCGCCAACGATTGATGACTCTCGTCGCACTGGCGCTGGCCTATCTCGTATTCATCTTTCTCTTTTCGGTCCTGTTCGATGCCTGGTGGCCGTATCTGGTGTTTTCCTGGCTTGTGCTCGGCAAGGTTGCGGCCGTGTTTCGCCCGGGGGTGACTCAGGAACAGGCGCATCGGCAGCAGACGCTTGCGTGGGTGGAATCCGCCGTCGCCTATCTCGGGCTCGTGTTCTTGACCCTGTTCGTGCCACTGCCCCGCCTCGGCATGACGCTGGACGTGCAGCCGCAATTCGGTCTCGATGGAAGCGGGGTCTGGATCGACGAACCGCATCGGGTGATTGCATTCGGCGTCTTGTATTTCGGGGTGCTGGCGTGGAGCAAGGCGAGGTGACGCTCGTAACCGGCCCATAGACAACCCGTATCTTTATCAACGACCGTTTGGCCGGCCGATTTCGGCGGCGTCAGCACCGTGGCGATCCCTCACGAAGCCCAATCACCCAGAAATATCCAACTCCGTTGGGAAGTTTCCTGCGGTACGTCCGCGTAATGCTGTGTGCGCCCGGGCTTGTGCCAACCAGCCCCCGTTTCCATCGACAAATGGACTTGATGTGGACCAGATCTCTTGTTTGCAACGTTCGTTCTCGCGCACGCCCCAGACCGGGCGGAGTCGCCGTTCCGGTCCGTTCACATTCCATCCCGGAGACCCCATGCGTATCCTGCCGATCCTGCTTCTGTTCCTGTCCACCCCGGTCTTCGCCGCGCTCAACGACACCGGCCAGGGCCTGTGCTACGACGGCGCATCGCTCGTCACCTGCAACTCAGGCAACACCGGCGACGGTGCGATCTATCCGCGCCAGGACGGGCGTTTCGGACGCGACGCGCAGGCAGCGGCCGGCTTGCTGAGCAAGACCGGCGCCGGCGCGGTCGGCTTCGACTTCACGCGGATCTGCATGTCGGGCGAAGCGGCCGGAACCGGCACCTGCCCGGCCAACCCGACTCCGGGCACCGAGCCCAACGACTGGGCCTGCACGCGCGACAACGTCACCGGGCTGGTGTGGTCGATCGAGACCATCGGTCCCGGCGACTGGAACGCCGCCACCACGACGCATCCGGCCAACCATAACGGGGCCATCCGTTGCGGTTTCGGCAGCGACTGGCGGGTGCCCCACAGCCGCGAGTTGCAATCCATCCTGCACCATGGCGTCACCGATCCCGCCATCGACGTGGCGTTCTTCCCCGATACGCTATCGAACTGGTACTGGAGCATGGACGAATACGCGCCCAACACGGATTCGGTATGGCTGGTCAACTTCTTCGATGGAAGTGATCTCCCCGGCGAAAAGACGCTCAATGGCGGCTCGGTTCGTCTCGTGCATGGCGCGCCGATCCCCGACGGCAACTTCACCGTCAATGGCGACGCCACCGTCCAGGACGACTCGACCGGGCTGACCTGGGATCGATGCTCCTGGGGACAGAACGGCAGTGACTGCGCGAGCGGCAGCGCCAGCATTCACACCTGGGCGGAGGCATTGGGCGTGGCGGTAACGGCGAATGCCATGAACTACAAGGGCTACAACGACTGGCGGCTGCCCAACCGCACCGATCTAGAATCGCTGGTGGCCATCTCGACGCCCGTACTCGCCATCGACGCCGCCACCTTCCCGAATACGCCGGCAACGCCTTTCTATTGGACTTCGACCACCTATGCGTATGCAACGAACGATGCCTGGTATATCGACTTCGCTCATGGCATCTCCCCACCGGCGGGCGCCAAGACCACTCCCATGTACGTCCGCCTCGTGCGCGGCGGTCAGTCGTTCGACGCCCTGGCAAGTGGGGCCGCGCACGTCCCGACGCTCTCCGAGTGGGGCATGATCCTGCTGAGTCTGCTGATCGCCGGGCTCGCCGTATTTTCCCTTCGACGCGACGCTCGCTCCTTCTCGTCAATGGTCAACCTCGGGCGTGAGGGAGTGCCGTGATTGACAGGATGGTCCGCTGCACCGATGCTTGACCGGGCATGGAAACCGTCATGCGGAAAAGATGTCCGCAGAAGGAGCGCCGGGGATCGTATGTCCTCCAGACCCACCAGTACGCTTGCCGCCCTGCGTCAACTCGCTTCCCTGGGGTTGCCGGGCAAGGCCGTATTGCCGGATGCCATCCGGTTGCTGGGTGCCGCCGTCGGCTTCGAGATGGCGGGCGCGTTCCATGTGAATCACCGCTGCCGGATCGTCGATGCCCATCTCCCAACCGATCTGCCACCGGAATTGCTGATCGATTACACCGAGAACTTTCTCAATCGGCCGGACGGCGAGGGCGCCATCGGGCCAACGACCGAAGCCGGTTTGAGGAGTGATCTCCGGACCATTCACACCAGCCGTTACGTCGATCGGCGGACGCTGATGCGTACGGAGTTCTGGAATCGCGTGCTGCATCCGGCGGGGATCGCCTGGCGGGTTAGACTCCCGCTGCGTTCCGGTCGCTTGCCGCTCGCCAACGTCGACCTGACCCGACCCATCGGCACCCCGGATTTTTCCGCCGCGGACATCCGCTTCCTGGAGCAAGCCCAACCCTGGATGTGCCACGCGCTGGCCCGCGTCGATGATGTCGGCCGGGCGGACGGCGAGCCATCCTTTCCCGCGGGTGAAAGCAGCATCCTGATCCTCGATGCCGGTGGAAAGATCCTTTCCGCCAGTCCCGGCGCCCTGACCCTGCTTCATCAGGCGATCGACACACCATTGGCGCCGGGGGATCTGCACAGGTCCACGCAGGGCGACGCAAGAACGCTGCCGCGAAGGTTGGCGCGTGCCGTAGGCGCGTCGCTCGCATGTGCGCCCGCCGACCTGCCTGCCGCGACGATACGCAACAGCCACGGCTTCTTCAGCCTGCGTGCCTATGCGCTCGACGCTTTCGTCCCGGGTTCACCCCTGCAAGTCACGCTGCACATCGAAAAACGCATGCCGTTGCGGCTAAGATTGTTCCGCTCTCCACGGTTCCTTGCGCTGTCTCCGCGCGAACGCGACGTCTGTCTCGGCCTGATCGCAAACCGACCGCTGGCCGAGATCGCCCGGCAACTCGGCATCAAGCGCTCCTCCGTCGTCCATCACGCCAGTCTGCTCTACCAGCGTCTGGACATCGCCGGTCAGAAGGACCTGTTGCCCGCGCTGCTGGGAGAAACTTGCTCATGAACCACTGTCCGTGGAACCATCGCCCGGCGTGGGGTCGGATAACCGAGGGAGATCTTGCGGGTAGGACTGTTGCTCTGTCCTTTGCAAGACGCGCGATTCGGGTTGCCGCGTTGTCCGCCCGTTCGATCGAAACCATTTTCACGGCCTGGCTTTTCAGGGGGCATGGAGAGATGTTCACGATCCGTTGGCGCGCCATCATGGTGGCGCTACTGCTTGCGTGCCTTTGCCTGACCCTCCCGCCCGCGTTCGCTGGAGACACCCCTGCGGCGCGCAAGGACCTGCGTCGGATGGGTATGACGTCCACCGGAAAGCCGGTTGCGAAGGTCGTCCGCTCGAGCGGGCATGCGGGAACGGGGAAGAACCTGACCAAGTCGGTAGCCATCGTCACTGCAACCGTCCAGAATTGCATCCAGACCGATGATCTCCTGCGCCGGACCTGCGCGCGCATCGGGCACAATCTGTCCGAAAAGAATCGTGCGTACTGTGCTGTACCGGCTGATCCCTTCGAACGGCGCACCCAGGAACCGTACCGTCGGTTCAGGGAATCCCACCGCGAGATCTTCATGGCAAATCCCACCGAGATCGACAAGGTCGTCGAAGCCGCACAACGCGCGTTCGAGCGTCAGTTCGCCGAGGTCATCGCCGGGCGGGTTTCGATGTTCGATCTCGAATCACTCCACCGTCAGACGACAGGGCCATGCGTCGCCATGGAGCGATCGTTGAACCAGCCCGGCGGACAACGTTAGGCCCATACGGATCATCGGGGGCAGGCCGGTCAGCTACGGCATCGGCGGCCGTTCTTCGATCCCACCCCGTCACGAAAGCCCCAGCTTCTCCCACATCTCGTCCACGCGTCGTTTCACGTCCTCGCGCATGGCGATCGGCCGGCCCCATTCGCGGCTGGTCTCGCCCGGCCATTTGTGGGTGGCGTCGAAACCGATCTTGGAGCCGAGACCGGACGCCGGCGAGGCGAAGTCGAGATAGTCGATCGGCGTGTTCTCGATCATCACCGTGTCGCGCGCCGGGTCCATGCGCGTGGTCATGGCCCAGATCACGTCCTTCCAGTCGCGCGCGTTCACGTCATCGTCGGTGACGATGACGAACTTGGTGTACATGAACTGGCGCAGGAAGCTCCACACGCCGAGCATCACGCGCTTGGCGTGGCCGGGATATTGCTTGCGCATGGTGACGACCGCGAGGCGGTACGAACAGCCCTCGGGCGGCAGATAGAAATCGCTGATCTCGGGGAACTGCTTTTGCAGGATCGGCACGAACACCTCGTTCAGCGCCACGCCGAGGATCGCGGGTTCGTCGGGCGGGCGGCCGGTGTAGGTGCTGTGGTAGATCGGATCGCGGCGGCGCGTGATGCGCTCGATCGTGAACACCGGGAATTCGTCCACCTCGTTGTAATAGCCCGTGTGGTCGCCGAACGGGCCTTCGGGCGCGCGGTCGTTCGGATGGATCACGCCTTCGAGCACGATCTCGGCACTCGCCGGCACCAGCAGATCGGAACCCAGCGCCTTGACGAGTTCGGTGCGTGAGCCGCGCAACAGGCCCGCGAAGGCGTGTTCGGACAATGAGTCGGGAACGGGCGTGACGGCGGCGAGAATGGTCGCCGGATCGGCGCCGAGCGCGACCGCGACCGGAAAGGGTTCGCCCGGATGCGCCTCGCACCAGTCGCGGAAATCCAGCGCGCCGCCGCGATGCGACAGCCAGCGCATGATGACGCGATTGGGGCCGATCACCTGCTGGCGATAGATGCCCATGTTCTGGCGTTCCTTGCGCGGACCCTTGGTGATGACGAGACCCCAGGTGATGAGCGGACCGGCGTCCTCGGGCCAGCAGGTCTGGATCGGGTAGGCGTCGAGATCGACCGCCGCACCTTCCTCGACCACCTCCTGGCAAGGCGCCGAGCCGACCTTCTTCGGCGCCATGTCGAGTACCTTCTTGAACACCGGCAGCGTGGCCCAGGCCTCGCGCAGGCCCTTCGGCGGATCGGGTTCCTTGAGGAAGGCGAGCAGCCGGCCGACCTCGCGCAGCGCCTCGACCGAATCCTCGCCCATGCCGAGCGCGACGCGCTTCGGCGTGCCGAACAGGTTGCCGAGCACCGGAATGGCATGGCCCTTCGGGCGCTCGAACAGCAGTGCCGGTCCGCCGCGTCGCAACGTGCGGTCGCAGATCTCGGTCATTTCGAGGTTGGGATCGACCTCGACGCCGATGCGCTTGAGTTCGCCCTCGGCCTCGAGTTTTTGCAGGAAATCGCGCAGGTCTTTGTATTTCATGCGCGGATGGTAGCACTGCCCTTGCGGCCCGGCGACGGCGGCCCGAAACTACGCGCCATCTTCACGAGAGGAAGTCCCCGCATGATCGAACGTCTCATCGAACGCGCGCTGTTCGGCAGCCGCTGGTTGCTCGCGCCCATCTATCTCGGTCTCACGCTGGCGCTGGTCGCGCTGGGCCTGAAGTTCTTCCAGGAGATCCTGCACGTTCTGCCGCACGTGTTCGAGATCGGCGAGGTCGATCTGGTGCTCACCGTGCTGGCGCTGATCGACCTGGTACTGGTGGCCGGGCTGCTGGTGATGGTGATGTTTTCGAGCTACGAGAATTTCGTGTCGGAGATCGACGTCGAGAACCGCGGCGACAAGCTCTCCTGGCTCGGCAAGCTCGACACGAGTTCGCTCAAGCTCAAGGTCGCGGCGGCGATCGTCGCCATCTCGTCCATCCACCTGCTGAAGGCCTTCATGAACATCCAGGCGATTCCGAACGACAAGCTCGTCTGGTACGTGGTCATGCACATGACCTTCGTGTTCTCGGCGCTACTGATGGGCGTACTCGACCGCATCACCAAGCACTGAAACGGGATCAGCCCGGCAGCAGCCGCTGCCACCAGCGGCGGCGGTTGGCCGGTACCGGCGCGGTCTCCTCGATGTGCGAGGGTGCCGGTCGGGAGATGATCCAGCGCGGCAGGATCTTCAGACCGCTCGACCCGCAGGAGGCACCGAGGTGGTTCGGGTCGTAGACCTTGACGAGCTGCGGCGTCTCCAGCGAGTCCGCATAGACGATGCCGCAGTAGTCGTGTTCGTGTTCCTTTTTCAGCAGCGCATCGAGTTCCGCCAGCACGCGTGCAAGTGCCTCGCCTTCGAGCGGTTCGGCCGGCAGTTCCTCACCCACCTGATAGACGTACCAGGCGCCGGTCGTGCGCACGGCTTCCCACAGCGCGTCGAGCTGCGGCCAGCGCAGCACGCCGTTGAAGCCACCGGCCCACAGGGTTTCGAAGGACGTCTGGTCGTTCATGCGAACTCCGCCACCACCGGTGCGTGATCGGACGGGCGCTCCAGCCGACGCGGCGCCTTGTCGATCCAGCAGCGAGTGCAGTCTCGTGCCAGCGCGCGGCTGGCGAGGATGAGGTCGATGCGCAGGCCGAGATTGCGACGGAAGCCGGCCGCGCGGTAGTCCCACCACGAGAAGCTCGCCGGCTCCTGTTCGAAGCGGCGGAAGCAGTCCTCGAGGCCGAGATCCAGGATCTGCTTCAGCGCCTCGCGCTCCGGCGTGGAGCACAGGATTTTCTCGCGCCAGGCCTCGGGGTCGTGCACGTCGCGATCGTTGGGCGCGATGTTGAAGTCGCCGACCACGGCGATCATCGGATGACGCGCGATTTCATCGGCGAGAAAGGCGCGCACCCGGTCCAGCCAGTGCAGCTTGTGGGCGTACTTGTCGGAACCCACCTCCTGTCCGTTCACCACGTACAGATCGACCACCCGCAGGCCGTCGAAGCTCGCGGCCAGGATGCGTCGCGCCGGATCGTCGAGATCGGGGATGTCGGTGACGACGTCGACGGCGGGCGTCTTCGACAGCAGCGCGACGCCGTTGTAGGTCTTCTGCCCCGCGAACGCGGCGTGATAACCCGCGGCCTCGATCTCGATCTGCGGGAACTGGTCGTCGGTGAGCTTGGTTTCCTGCAACGCCAGCACGTCGGGCTGCTCGGCGGCCAGCCAGTCCAGCACCTGCGGCAGGCGGACCTTGAGGGAATTGACGTTCCAGGTGGCGATCTTCATCGGCAGGACTTCGGGTCGATCACGACGGGGTCACAAAGTCTACACGTCCCGGCGGACGCTGACAGGCGTGTCGGCGACCCGCGGTTTTATATAGCCACTCACTATCGAACAAATATAAACATTCAATTGGATGCTATTCAAAGAATCCCCGATAGTTGCAACCGTTGATTTCGCAACCCCCACTCATCGAGGAGAAAACCATGTCCCTGATCAACACCGAGATCCTGCCCTTCAAGGCCACCGCCTATCACAACGGCAAGTTCGTCCCGGTCAGCAGCGACGACCTGAAGGGCAAGTGGTCGGTCGTGTTCTTCTACCCGGCCGACTTCACCTTCGTCTGCCCGACCGAGCTCGGCGATCTGGCCGACAACTACGACGTCTTCAGGTCGCTGGGTGTCGAGATCTACGGCGTGTCCACCGACACGCACTTCACGCACAAGGCCTGGCACGACACCTCGGAGACCATCGGCAAGATCCGCTATCCGCTGATCGGCGATCCGACCGGCGCCATCACCCGCAATTTCGGCGTGATGATCGAGGAGGAAGGCCTGGCGCTGCGCGGCACCTTCGTCATCAACCCGGAAGGCGTGATCAAGCTGTGCGAGATCCACGACAACGGCATCGGCCGCGACGCCAAGGAGCTGCTGCGCAAGGTGCAGGCGGCGCAGTACATCGCCGCCCATCCGAACGAGGTCTGCCCGGCCAAGTGGCAGCCCGGCGCCGAGACGCTGGCGCCGTCGCTGGATCTGGTCGGCAAGATCTGATCGCAGCAACCATCGACGGACGTCCGGGGCGAACCCCGGACGTCCTTCATCCACGGCATGCAGTGCAAAGGCCCCTGCCGCCCGGCGCCGCCTTTGCACTGCAAACCCTCCGAACCCACGGGAGAGAACCATGCTCGACGCCAACATCCGAAACCAGCTCAAGGCCTATCTGGAGCGGCTCGCGCAGCCGGTGGAACTCGTCGCCTCGCTCGCGGAAGACGCCAAGTCCGACGAGATGCGCCAGCTCCTGCGCGACATCGACGAACTGTCGCCGCTCGTCAGCATCCGCGAGGACGGCGCGGACGTGCGGCGCCCGTCCTTCAGCGTCGGCCGGCCCGGTGAAGCGGCACGCATCCGTTTCGCGGGCCTGCCGATGGGTCACGAGTTCACCTCGCTCGTGCTCGCGCTGTTGCAGACCGGCGGTCATCCGCCGAGGGTCGAACCCGCCGTGATCGAGCAGATCCGCGCGCTCAGGGCCCCGCTGCATTTCGAGACCTACATTTCACTGTCCTGCCACAACTGCCCGGACGTGGTGCAGGCGCTGAACCTCATGGCGGTGCTCAATCCGGGCATCACGAGCAGCATGATCGACGGCGCGCTGTTCCAGGACGAGGTCGAGACGCGCAGGATCATGGCCGTGCCGACGGTGTTCCTGAACGGCGAGCCCTTCGAGCAGGGCCGCGTGACGCTCGAAGAAATCCTGGCCAAGGTCGATACCGGCGCGGCCGAGCGTCAGGCGGCCGAGATCCAGGACAAGGCGCCTTTCGATCTGCTGGTGGTGGGCGGCGGCCCGGCCGGCGCGGCAGCGGCGATCTACGCCGCGCGCAAGGGCATCCGCACCGGCATCGTGGCCGAGCGTTTCGGCGGTCAGGCGCTCGACACGCTGGCGATCGAGAATCTGATCTCGGTGCCGCACACCGAAGGTCCGAAGCTGGCAGCGGCGCTCGAAACCCACGTGCGCGAATACGACGTGGACATCATGAACCTGCAACGCGCGGAGGCACTGGTTCCGGCCGACGAAGGCGGTCTGACGAGCATCCGGCTGGCCAGTGGCGCGACGCTCGCGGCGCGTGCGGTGGTGATCGCCACCGGCGCGCGCTGGCGTGAGATGAGCGTGCCCGGCGAACGCGAATACCGCGGCCGCGGCGTCGCCTACTGCCCGCACTGCGACGGCCCGCTGTTCAAGGGCAAGCGCGTGGCGGTGATCGGCGGCGGCAATTCGGGCGTCGAGGCGGCGATCGATCTCGCGGGCATCGTCGCCCACGTCACGCTGCTCGAATTCGACGCGAAGCTGCGCGCCGACGCGGTGCTCCAAGCCAAGCTCAGGAGCCTGCCCAACGTCACCGTCGTCACCAGCGCGCGCACGACCGAGGTCAGCGGCGACGGTGAGAAGATGAATGGGCTGGTCTATGAGGATCGCAACAGCGGCGAGATCCACCGTATCGAACTCGAAGGCGTGTTCGTGCAGATCGGTCTGCTGCCGAACACCGACTGGCTCAAGGGCACGCTCGCCCTCTCGCCGCGCGGTGAGATCGAGGTTGACGCGCATGGCCAGACCTCGCTGCCGGGCGTGTTTGCCGCCGGCGACGCGACCACCGCGCCGTACAAGCAGATCATCATTTCGATGGGCGATGGTGCGAAGGCGAGCCTCGCGGCCTTCGATTACCTGATCCGCAGTTCGGTGCCGGAAGCGATGGCGGCGTAGGGGTATGCGGTAGATGTGGGAGCGGCTCTGCCGCGACGAGATCGCTACTTCGCTCGTTCGCGGCAGAGCCGCTCCCACCAGGCTCGATCACGCCGCCTGTTCGAGCAGACCGTTGTGCCGCAACAGGGCCTCGATGTCGGGCTCGCGGCCGCGGAAGGCCTTGAACAGTTCCATCGCGGGCCGTGAACCGCCGCGTTCGAGGATGTCGGTGAGAAAAGCGCCGCCGACCTCGGGGTTGAACAGGCCCTCTTCCTCGAAACGCGCGAAGGCGTCGGCCGACAGCACCTCGGCCCACTTGTAGCTGTAGTAGCCCGCCGCGTAGCCGCCGGCGAAGATGTGCGAGAAGCCGTTCTGGAAACGGTTGAACGTGGGCGGTTTCACGACCGCCACCTCGGCGCGCACCTCGTCCAGTATCGCCTGCACGCGCCCGCCCCGCGCGGGGTCGTATTCGCCGTGCAGGCGCATGTCGAAGAGCGAGAACTCGATCTGCCGCAGCAACTGCATCGCGGCCTGGAAGTTCTTCGCGCGATACACCTTGTCGAACAGCTCGTCCGGCAGCGGTTCGCCGGTCGCATGATGGGCGGCGATCAGGTTCACGGGCTCGCGCTCCCAGCACCAGTTCTCCATGAACTGCGACGGCAGTTCGACCGCATCCCATTCGACGCCACTGATGCCGGACACCGGTGCGTAATCGACGCGCGTCAGCATGTGGTGCAGGCCGTGGCCGAACTCGTGGAACAGCGTGATCACTTCGTCGTGCGTGAACAGTGCGGGCTTGTCGCCGATCGGCGGCGAGGAATTGCAGGTCATGTAGGCGACGGGCGTCTGCACGCGCGTACCGATGCGCATGCGGCCGACGTATTCATCCATCCAGGCGCCGCCGCGCTTGTTCGGGCGCGCGTAAAGGTCGAGATAGAACTGCGCGCGCAGACCGCCATCGCCGTCCACCACCTCATAGAAACGCACGTCCGGATGCCACACGTCGGCGCCCTCGACGCGCCGTACCTCGACCTTGAACAGGCGTTTCACGAGCGTGAACAGGCCATCGAGCACGCGGTCGACCGGGAAGTAGGGCTTGAGATCCTCCTCCGAGAAATCGAACAGCTTTTGTTGCAGCTTCTCCGAGGCGTAGGCCATGTCCCAGGATTGCGGGTCGTCGATACCGAGCGTCTCGCGCGCGAAGGTACGGAGTTCTTCGAGCTCGCGTTCGGCCGCCGGGCGGCCGCGGTGCGCGAGATCGCGCAGGAAGTCGGCGACCTCCTTCGGCGAGCGCGCCATCTTGGTGGCGAGCGAAAGCTCGGCGTAATTGGCGAAGCCGAGCAGTTGCGCCTCTTCGTGGCGCAGGGCGAGGATCTGCTCCATCAGCGCCGTGTTGTCCCACTCGGGATTGGCGCCGAGCTCGGAGGCGCGCGTGACGTAGGCCGTGTAGACCTCCTGCCGCAGCGCACGATCATCGGCGTAGGTGACGACCGCGTGATAGGACGGGAATTCGAGCGTCAGCAGCCAGCCGCTCGCGTGACCCTCGCGTTCGGCCGCCTGACGCGCCATGTCGAGCGCCGATTCCGGCAGGCCGGCGAGCAGCGAGGCGTCTTCGACGCGCTTCTTCCAGGCATGCGTCGCATCGAGCAGGTTTTCCTCGTAGCGCGATTGCAGCGTCGACAGCTCCTGCGCGATGGCCTTGAAGCGCGATTTCTTCTCCGGCGGCAGATCGACGCCACTCAGATGGAAATCGCGCAGGGCGTCGTCGATGACCTTGCGCTGCGCCTCGTCGAGCCGCGCGTATTCCGCACCGTCGGCGATCGACTTGTAGGCGCGGAACAGGCGTTCGTTGTGGCCGAGTTCGGTCGCATATTCCGACAGCTTCGGCAGGCAGGCGTTGTAGGCCTTGCGCAACGCGTCGTTGTTCATGACGGCGTTGAGATGCCGCACCGGCGACCAGGCGCGGTCGAGGCGGTCACCGAGCACCTCCAGCGGTTCGATGAAGTTCTCCCAGGTACGCGGTTCGTCGCGGTCGAGCAGCGCGTCGATCGCGGCGCGACTGTCGGCCAGGATGCGATCGATGGCGGGTTCGACGTGTTCGGGGCGGATGGCGGAAAACGGCGGCAGGCCGTCGAGATCGAGCAGCGGATTGGTCATGGTTGATACGTGTCAGTGGAGTTGCCGGCTACTTTATCACGCAGTAACGAGGCCGAAACGAAGCCACAACAGGAGTGTGGCCGCGCTCGATCCCAACACGAACGCGAGTACGCCGATGCGTGCGGTCCAGGTGTAACGTGCGACCAGACGTTTCGGCGACAAGGCCGACAGGATGAACGGTCGGCGGCGGTCGGCGGGTCCGCGCGCGAGCAGGTGCGACACGGCCTCGACCGAACGTTCCGCGCGCTGTTCGAGCGCCTCGCGTTCGGCGGTCTGGCGCGCGAGTTCCCACTCCTCCAGGGAAATATCGCCGTCGCCGTTCTTGTCGAAACGTTTCAACAGGGCCTGTGGATCCGCCTTCCAGTCGCGCAGGATGTCGCGCACGTCTTCGTTCAGGTCGCCCTGATAGTCGGTGCCGACGGTGCGGAAGAAACCCATCGCGTACAGTTCTCCGCCATCCTCGAGCCGGCGTTCCTGGTAGCGGTAGCGGTCTCGACCGAACATGCCGCGCCCGGTGGTGAGGCCGGAATGTTCAAGTGTCGAGTTGTACCAGCGATGCGTTCGCTCGGTCACGACCACCGCGTCGTCGGGATCGATGATGCACAGCCCGGTGCCGTCATCGAGCGCGAACAGCGCCTCGCTGCGTCCTTCGTCGAGCTTCTGCCAGCCGGAGTTGCGTCCCTCGCCGACTTCGTAGCGCCAGACCGCGTATTCGTACCAGCAGCAGGGCTGCCGCGAGAGCGGCGCGATGATCGGCAGGCCGTCGAGCATGCGCGCCCGACCTTTCAGTTCGACGTGGCCCTGCGCCGCGGATCGGATCCTGGAAGTCGGGATGTCGAGGATGATGCGGGCGCGGGAAAGGCCGATGACGAGGGCGACGATGCCCGCTATCGCCGCAAAGATCAGAAATGCCATCCAAAGCCAGAAGAACTCCTGCGACAGGCCATCGATGCTGCTGTGCAGGGCGCGCAGTGCCGGCGGCATCGGCGGTACCGATGGCTCGCGACGTCAGCCGAACAGGGCCTTGATGTCCACGTCCTTCAGGTCCTGGGACGGGAATTCGAGCAGATCGAAGGGTTTGAACCCGAGCGGGCGCGCGATGATCGCGTCCGGAAACTGTTCGATACGGATGTTGTTGACGTTGACGCTTTCGTTGTAGAACTCGCGCCGGTCGGCGATGGCGTTTTCGAGTCCCGAGATGCGCTGCGCGAGATGCTTGAACTTGTCGCTGGCGCGCAGCTCCGGATAGGCCTCGACCACTGCGAACAGATTGCCGAGCCCCAATCGCAAGGCACCTTCCGCCTCACCCAGCGCCGGCATGTCGCCGCGTTGCTGCGCGCCCATGGCCCGGCCGCGCGCCTCCATTACCTGTCGCAGCGTCTCCTGCTCGAAACCCATGTACTGCTTGCACACCTCGACCAGCTTGGGCAGTTCCTCGTTGCGCTGCTTGAGCAGCACGTCGATGTTCGACCAGGCCTTGGCGACATTGTGCTTGAGCGTGACCAGATTGTTGTAGAGGATGATGCCGTACAGGACCAGTATGGCCACCATGGCCAGAATCAGATAGCTGCCCATATCCATACGCCTCTCTAAAACATGTTATTTTTCAAATATCTATATTCACTGCTGCCAGTGCGTTGGTCTCGATGAATTCGCGCCTGGGTTCGACCTGATCGCCCATCAGCGTGGTGAACACCTCGTCGGCCTTGATCGCGTCCTCGATCTGCACTTGCAGCAGACGCCGGGTTTCGACGTTCAGCGTCGTCTCCCACAACTGCTCGGGGTTCATTTCGCCCAGACCCTTGTAGCGCTGGAACGTCAGGCCACGACGGGCTTCGCTCATCAGCCAATCCATCACTTCACGGAAATTCGCCACCGGCTGACTGCGCTCGCCGCGCTGGATGCTCGCATCACGATCGAGGAGGCCTTCCAGCCGCTCCGCCAATTCGCGGATCATGCGGAATTCCGCCGAGGCAAAGAAATCGGCGCCGTAGATCTCGTCGACCCGCATGCCATGCACCAGCTTCGTCACCCGCGCCTGGAGGCCGCCTGCATCATCCGGTTCGACCCGGCTTTCCCAGCGCGATGCGCCGGCGGCATCGCTTGCCAGCACTTCGAGGATGCCGTCGAACCAGGCCTGGAGGGTAGCCTCGACCTTCTGGTCGCCTTCACGCAGCGGCGACGCGAACACCATCTGCTCCAACAGCGCCCGGTCATGCCGACGAGCCAGCCGGCCGACGGCCATCATGACGCCGTTATAACGTCGCGCAAGCTCCTCCAGCGCCTCGCCACTGATCGGCGGCGCGTCGGCCGTGACGCTCAGGCGCGCCCCATCCAACGCCAACTGCAAAAGATGGGCATTGAGTTCGCCATCGTCCTTCAGGTACTGCTCCTGCTTGCCGCGCTTGACCTTGTACAGCGGCGGTTGGGCGATATACACATGGCCGCGAGCGATGAGTTCCGGCATCTGGCGGTAGAAAAAGGTCAGCAGCAGCGTCCGGATGTGTGAGCCGTCGACGTCGGCGTCGGTCATGATGATGATGCGGTGATAGCGCAGCTTGTCGGGATTGAATTCTTCGCGCCCGATGCCGCAACCAAGCGCGGTGATCAGAGTGCCGACCTCTGCCGAGGACAGCATCTTGTCGAAACGCGCCTTCTCGACGTTCAGGATCTTGCCCTTGAGCGGGAGCACGGCCTGGGTGCGGCGATCGCGACCCTGTTTGGCGGAGCCGCCGGCGGAGTCGCCCTCGACGATGAACAGTTCGGACAGCGCCGGGTCCTTTTCCTGGCAATCGGCCAGCTTGCCGGGCAGGCCGGCCACATCGAGCGCGCCCTTGCGGCGGGTCATTTCGCGCGCCTTGCGAGCTGCCTCGCGGGCGCGGGCGGCATCGATGATCTTGCCGGTGATGATCTTGGCCTCCTGCGGAAACTCCAGCAGGAAGGCCTGCATGAACTCTCCCATCACCGACTCGACCACCGACTTGACCTCGGAGGACACCAGCTTGTCCTTGGTCTGAGAGGAAAATTTCGGGTCGGGCACCTTGACCGACAACACGGCCGTCAGACCCTCGCGCGCATCATCACCGGTGGTGGCGACCTTGCTCTTCTTGATGATGCCTTCCGCTTCCATGTACTGATTGAGCGTGCGCGTCAATGCGGCCCGGAAACCGGCCAGATGAGTGCCGCCATCCCGCTGCGGGATGTTGTTGGTGAAGCAGAAAACGTTTTCCTGATAGGAATCATTCCATTGCAGCGCGACCTCGACCGTCAGACCGTCGCGCTCGGCGTTCATGTAGACCACGGTCGGGTGCAGCGGCGTCTTGTTGCGGTTGAGATGTTCGACGAAGGCGCGGATACCGCCGTGATACTCGAAGATGTCTTCCTTGCCATCGCGCTCGTCCAGCAGATGGATGCGCACACCCGAATTCAGGAACGACAGCTCACGCAGGCGCTTGCTCAGAATGTCGTAATGGAATTCCGTGTCGGAGAAGATCTGGCGGCTGGGCAGAAAACGCACCAGCGTACCGCGGCGGGAGGTGTCCGCGACGACCTTCAGGGGTTCCTGCGGAACGCCCAGATGGTATTCCTGCCGGTGGACCTTGCCGTCGCGATAGATGGATAGTTCCAGCAGCTCGGACAGTGCGTTGACGACGGAAACGCCGACGCCATGTAGACCGCCCGAGACCTTGTAGGAGTTGTCGTCGAACTTACCGCCGGCATGCAGCACGGTCATGATGACCTCCGCCGCCGAACGCCCCTCCTCCGGATGGATATCGACCGGTATGCCACGACCGTTGTCGAGGACGCTGACCGAACCATCGGTATGGATGGTGACCTTGACCTCCGTGCAATAACCCGCGAGCGCCTCGTCGATGGCATTGTCGACGACCTCGAATACCATGTGATGCAGGCCGGTGCCATCGTCGGTATCGCCGATGTACATGCCCGGCCGCTTGCGAACGGCATCGAGACCCTTCAGAACCTTGATGTTGGACGAATCGTAGGTCTTGTCGCGGTCGGTCATGAGAACAATCCAGGGGGAAAGACGGCGCATTATATCAGCTAGCGGCCTGCCGGACCTGGGCGACCGTTCTCCCACCAGTGCCATTGACCAGTCCCCGATCCAACAGGGTGCTAAGCGATCATGACCCGACCCTGTTTCACGTGGAACATACGGCGATCCGCGACGACAGGCAGTACGGACTCGTCGAGTGCCGTCAGAAACAACTGGCCTTCCAAGGCCTGCATCTCTGCAATCACGATTTGCCGATGCTCGTCATCCAGTTCTGAGGCGAGATCGTCGCCCAGCATGACGACTTTTTCCCCAGAGGTGGCGGTATACAAACGTGCTTGCGCAATCAGAAGCGCGGCAACCATGATCTTCTGCTGTCCCCGTGACGCGCCGGTTACCGCCGGCAGGCCATCCAGTTCCAGTGTCAGGTCCGCGCGGTGTGGCCCATTGTGCGTGTGGCCGCGTTCCCGGTCCCGATGAAAATCGCTGGCCAGCACCTCGGCGAGTTCTTCGCCTTCTCGCCAACCGCGCCTGTACCCAAGTCCGAGCCCCCGCCCCTTCAGGAGACGGTCGCACAGAGACGGCAACACCTCCCGTAAGTGCTTGACGTATGCCGCCCTGGAACGGTCGATGATCGAGGCTGCCGCTGCCAATTCCACATCCCATATCCGTATCTCGCGTTCCGCAGCGCGGCGCTTCAAGGCGGCGTTCCGTTGCTTCAATGCCCGGCTATAGCGCAACCATTCCCCATAGAACCCTTGTTCCACGTGAAACACCCCCCAATCCATGAACGCCCGCCTACCGGTCGGTGCACCGGAAACCAGGGCGTGACTTTCCGGGTGGATGGCCAACACCGGCAATCGGGCCGCCAGTTCCGCCAAGGTTCTGAGAGGCCTGCCACCGGCTCTGACCTCCATGCCGGCCCGATCCCGTCGCAGGCCCAGCACCTCGATGGCTGGATCACGACCACGTCGAAGACGACCGACAAGGCGCAACTCGTCGGCACCTCGGCGCAGCAGATGTTCGAACTGTGGGGTACGAAAGGATCTGGCATGGGCCAGAAAATAGATCGCTTCCAGCAACGAGGTTTTGCCGGACGCATTGGGGCCGACGATCAGATTGACGTTGTCGGAAAACTCCAGGGCCGCCTGTTCGATGATACGAAAGTTACGGACATCAAGCCGCACCAGGGACATGACGTACCCCTGGACACTGAATCACAGGCGCATCGGCATCACGACATACAACGCTTCTTCATTCTCCGGATCCTGGAGCAACGCGCTGGCATTCGTATCCTTGAGCGTCAGCTTGATCTGACTGCCGGACACTGCGTCCAGTACCTCGATCAGGTAGCTCACGTTGAAGCCGATATCGACCGAATCACCGTTGTAATCGACTTCCAATTCCTCTTCCGCCTTCTCCTGTTCCGGATTATGTGCCTGGATACCCAAAGTGCCCTTATCCAGCAACAGGCGAACGCCCTTGTACTTTTCATTCGACAGAATCGACGCCCGCGCCAGTGCTCGGCGCAGGGTTTCCCGTTCCATCACGATCGTCTTATCGCCATCGCGCGGGATCACGCGATCGTAATCAGGAAAGCGGCCGTCGATGAGCTTGGTGGTAAATCGTAGATCGGGCAGGCTGATACGCAAATGGTTACTGCCGAACTGCACTCGCGCCTCGGTCTCCACATCGCTCAGCAAACGCAGCAATTCCTGCACGCCCTTGCGCGGAATGATCACCTGTTGTGGCACCTCCACCTCGAGTTCCGGTACCGCACGCTGGCAGTATGAAAGCCGATGACCATCGGTTGCCACCGCCTTCACCGCCCCTTTCGCCACTTCCAGCATCAACCCATTCAGGTAATAACGCACATCCTGATTGGCCATCGCGAACGCCGTTCGCTGAATCAGCGCCTTCAAGACCCGTTCCGGTATGACGAAATCCCGGCTGACCGAAATCTCGTCCAGAACCGGAAATTCACTGGCTGGCAAGGTGCTCAGCGTGAAGCGCGACCGCCCCGACATGACCTGGCCACGCTCTCCATCGGTGAACAACGTCAACAGCGCTTCTTCAGGCAACGCCTTGCAGATATCCAGCAGCTTGCGAGCCGGCAATGTCGTCTCGCCGGTTTCGCCGACAGCCACATCGATCCCGGCCATCAGTTCCACTTCCATGTCCGTCGCGGTCAAGGTGATGCGATCCTTGGTCGTCCGGAACAGAATGTTGGACAGGGCCGCCATGGTATTCCGTCGCTCCACTGCCCCGATGACCTGCTGCAGGGGCTTCAGGAGTACCTCTCGCTGAATGCTGAACTTCATGGCGGCTCCATTTATTATCTTGGGTATATTTAAAGAGTTGTAATTGTAATAAGGGTAGCGCTATACGCGGGATAACCTATAAAACGCATTAAATTTCATAAACTTAAGACATATACAAGCTGTGGATAAAAAGCCGTTTGAATTTCCGTGACGCTGTGGACGGATTGTGTATAACTTGTACCCCCCGAACCCTGCACGTCTTGCCAACAGTTTATCAACAGTCATTCACGCCGGTTATCCCCATGCCACATGGCGCATCAATTCGATAATACCCGCAGCAGATTGATGAAATCCTCGTTGATGCGGGCGTCAGCTTCACGCAATTCTGCGATCTTGCGGCAGGCGTGCAGCACCGTCGTATGGTCTCGGCCACCGAAGGCCTGACCGATCTCCGGCAGGCTGTGATTGGTCAGTTCCTTGGCCAGAGCCATCGCGGTCTGACGAGGCCGGGTAATCGACCGGCTGCGCCGTGTCGAATGCAGGTCGGCGACCCGGATTTTGTAATATTCGGCCACGGTCTTCTGGATATTATCGATCGTGACAAGCTTTTCCTGGAGCGCCAGCAGGTCCTTGAGCGCCTCCTTGGCGAAGTCGAGCGTGATCGGTCGACCGGTGAACTGTGAGTTGGCGAACACACGGCGCAGCGCGCCTTCCAGTTCCCGCACGTGTGAGCGAATACGTTTGGCGATGAAAAAGGCTACTTCGCTCGGCAGTTCGAAACCAGCCTGCTCCGCCTTGCTTTGCAGAATTGCAACGCGCGTCTCCAGTTCCGGAGGGTCGATTGCCACCGTCAGGCCCCAGCCAAAACGGGACTTGAGGCGATCCTCCAGGCCTTCGACCTCCTTCGGATAGCGATCGCAGGTCAGGATCACCTGTTGTTGGCTTTCGATCAAGGCATTGAAAGTATGGAAGAATTCGTCCTGCGAACGTTCCTTGCCGGCAAAGAACTGTATGTCGTCGATGAGCAGCGCGTCGACCGACCGGTAATGACGTTTGAAATCCTCGATCACGTTGTGTTGCAAGGCCTTGATCATGTCGGCGACGAAGCGCTCGGAATTCAGATAAACGACCTTGGCCTGCGGCTGCCGGGTAAGAATTTCGTTACCGATGGCGTGCATCAGGTGGGTCTTGCCAAGACCTGTACCACCATAGATGAACAAGGGGTTGTAGGCCTGGCCGACATTGCTGGCGACTTGCAGCGAGGCGGCGCGGGCGAGTTGGTTCGATTTGCCTTCGACGAAGTTGTCGAAGGTGAAATTGGGATTCAGACCGTTGGTCGTGTGCAGCAGACTGGTCGTGGGTTTGCCGACGGGCGCATCGGTCGCCATGACGGTAGTTGGCGTCACCATGGCGGTGAGCGGCCGACCGGCCATCGGTCGTGTACTTCCGACTTCCAGCAGAACGCGCCGCTCGGACAGGCCGTTGACGTCATTCAACACCGACACGATGCGCTGGAAAAAATGGTCCCGCACCCAGTCCAGCACGAAGCGGTTCGGGGCCAGCAGGCGCAGCGCGTCCGGGTCCTCGATGGCATGCAGCGGCCGGATCCAGGTGTTGATCTGCTGCTCGGAAAGCTCGCCTTCGAGCCTCGCTACGCATTGTTGCCAAAGAGAACTCATGCCCGGCGTCGTCAGTTCGGTAGCGGTCGGAGGTGATACAAGGGGAGTAGGAGTCTATACCCTGCCCGGCCGGTTATCCACATCCCCACCAGCACCGGAAACCGGGTTGGAAAATGCCCTTTTCACGCATCTTCGGTTGACAGTTCCTGACCCTCTCCGCTATGTTTGCACGCTTTTCCAATACTGCCGAAGGCGCGTTCGTATGATTGCCAGCTCGACTGGCCGCGTCCTGAGGCGTCGTTCAAGAAACATCTTCAGGCTCCAGGTCCCGTGTCATGAAAAGAACATTCCAACCCAGTAACCTGCACCGCAAGCGCACGCACGGTTTCCGTGCCCGCATGGCCACCAAGGGCGGTCGCAAGGTGTTGCAGTCCCGCCGAGCCAAGGGCCGCGCGCGGCTCTGCCCCTGACGCATCTTGTCCCGGGTGCGGTCGGAGGGCGGCTTTCCCCGTTCGGCCCGCCTGACCTGCGCGGCGGATTTTCAGCGCGTATTCGGGCGGGAACTCGGTGAGCCGATTCGTTCCAGCGATGCGAACTTCACCCTGCTCGCCCGCCGCAACGAACAGGGCGCTGCCCGGCTGGGTCTCGCGATCTCGCGTCGCAATGTCCCCCGATCGGTCGATCGCCAGCGCATCAAACGCCTGGCGCGCGAGAGCTTCCGTCGGCACCGAGCCGTCCTGCCAGCGATCGACATCGTCGTCACCTGCCGCGCCGGCGCGCTGACGCTCGACAACGCTGCGATATACAAGACCCTGGAATCGCACTGGCAAAGGCTGACAAAACGATGCGCCGGCTCCTCGTCCTCCTGATACAGACCTATCGTCTGCTCCTGAGCCCCTTCGTCGGGCAACATTGCCGCTTTACGCCGACCTGTTCCTGCTATGCCATCGAGGCGATCGAGCATCACGGTGCCCTGCGCGGCACCTGGCTGGCCGTCAAGCGTCTCGGTCGCTGTCACCCCTGGTGCGAGGGCGGCTACGATCCCGTACCCGGTACCGATCACTCCGGAGTCCGTCATGGATAACTATCGCCCCGTACTCTACATCTCGCTCGTGTTCGTGCTGTTCCTGCTCTGGCAGGCCTGGCAACAGGACTACGTCTGGCCGACGCAGGAACCGATGGCCGCCAGCGGATCGTCGATGACGGCGGAACCGACTACCGATACGCCGCGGCTCGACGTGCCCGATGCACCGACCGCCGAGGCCGGCCAGCTCCCGACGGGCGTCCCCACCGACGCCGTACCGGTGCGCGAGACCGTCCGGGTCGTGACCGACGTGCTGGATCTGGAAATCGATACCCGCGGCGGCAGCATCGTGCGCGCCGATCTTCCCACCTATCCGGTAAGCCTCGAAGAGCCCGACCGGCCGATGCGTCTGCTGGACGAGCAGGTCCGCCAGTTCGTCGCCCAATCCGGCTTGATCCACGACCGCGTGGCCGATGTGGACGCCGAGCGCCGGGCGCCCAGCCACCATGCCGTCTATCGTGCCGAGAAGACCGAATACCGGCTCGCGGACGGCGTCGACGAGCTGCGCGTGCCGCTGATCTGGACCGACGGCAGCGGCGTCACCGTCACCAAGACCTTCGTCCTGCGCCGCGGCCATTTCCTGGTCGACGTCGAGCATCACGTCGACAACGCCAGCGATGCGGCCTGGGTCGGTCGCCAGTACCGGCAATTGCGCCACGGCCCCACGCCGGACCGCGAATCGTATTTCATCTACACCTTTACCGGCGCAGCCTATTACGACGGCCGCTACGAGAAGCTCGCCTTCGACGACATGGTGAAAAAACCCATCGATCGCGAAGTGCAGGGCGGCTGGGTCTCCGTCATCCAGCATTACTTCGTGACCGCCTGGATACCCGTCGCCGACGAAACCAGTCTGTTCTACACCCGAGTGCTGGGCACGGCCGGCCGGCCGGAACACATCATCGGCATGCGCTCCGGCGCGCAGACCGCCGCGCCCGGTGAACGCGCGAGCTTCACCAGTTCAATCTGGGTCGGACCGAAACTCCAGAACGAGCTCGAAGACGTCGCCAAGGGTCTGGAACTCACCGCGGATTACGGCATCTTCGCCTTCCTCGCCAAGCCGATCTTCTGGCTGCTGAGTTTCATCCACGGCCTGGTTGGCAACTGGGGCTGGTCGATCATCATCCTGACGGTGATGATCAAGCTCGCGTTCTACAAGCTCTCCGCCACCAGCTACCGCTCGATGGCCAAGATGCGCGCCGTGCAGCCCAAGCTTCAGGCGCTGAAGGAACGTTTCGGCGACGACAAGCAACGCATGCAGCAGGCATTGATGGAGTTGTACAAGAAGGAAAAGATCAACCCGCTCGGCGGCTGCCTGCCGATCCTGATCCAGATCCCGGTGTTCATCGCCCTCTACTGGGTGCTGCTCGAAAGCGTCGAAATGCGCCAGGCGCCCTGGATCCTGTGGATCAACGACCTTTCCACCAAGGACCCGTATTTCGTGCTGCCGGTCCTGATGGGTATCACCATGATCGTCCAGCACCGGCTCAATCCGGCGCCGCTCGATCCGGTGCAGCAGAAATTGATGATGATTCTGCCGTTCGTGTTCACCATCTTCTTCGCCTTTTTCCAGGCCGGTCTGGTGTTGTATTGGTTCGTCAACAATCTGCTCTCGATCGCGCAGCAGTGGAAAATCACGCGCGCCATTGCGGCCGAGACCAAATAGCCTTCGCGGCATGGAATGACGGTGTGGAAACGCCGCCCGTCACCGATACCATTGCCGCCATCGCCACGCCCTCCGGGCGTGGCGGTGTCGGCATCGTCCGACTCTCCGGCCCGAACGCCGCCACCATCGCCGAAGCCATCGCGGGACCCATGCCCGTACCGCGCAAGGCCGCATACAGACGCTTTCGAGACACTGCCGGCCGGAACATCGACGACGGCCTGTTGCTCCATTTCCCCGCCCCGCACTCCTTTACCGGAGAAGACGTCGTAGAGCTGCATGGCCATGGCGGTCCGGTGGTCATGGACCTGTTGTTGCGCGCGGTACTGGAGCACGGTGCGCGGCTGGCGCGAGCGGGCGAATTCAGTGAACGCGCCTTCCTGAACGGCAAGCTCGACCTGGCTCAGGCCGAGGCCGTCGCCGACCTCATCGACGCCGGCTCGGAACAGGCCGCGCGCGCGGCCCTGCGCTCACTCGAAGGCGAATTCTCCGCCCGCATCGATGCGCTTGCAGAAGGCGTTTTCGAACTGCGCATCTACATTGAGGCCGCGCTCGATTTCTCCGACGAGGACATCGACTTCATCGCCGACGGTGCCGTGGCCGAGCGTCTTCACGACCTCGTACGACGCCTCGACGACATCGAACGTAGCGCCCGGCAGGGCAGCCGCCTGCGCGAGGGCCTGCACGTCGTCATCGCCGGCCGCCCGAACGTCGGCAAGTCCAGTCTGCTCAATCGCCTCGCCCGGCGCGAAAGCGCCATCGTTACCGACATCCCCGGCACCACCCGAGACGTGCTGCGGGAACACATCCACCTCGACGGTCTGCCGCTGCACGTCATCGACACCGCCGGCCTGCGTGACGCGGCCGATCCGGTGGAACGCGAGGGCGTGCGCCGCGCTTGGGCCGAGATCGAGCGCGCCGATCTGCTGCTGCTGGTGCTCGACGCAACCACGGGAGAAGGCGAAGATGAGCGCGCGATACTTGCGCGCCTGCCGCAGCGCCTGCCGCGGGTGGCCGTTTACAACAAATGCGATCTCACCGGCGAACCGCCCGGCGTCGATGGCGACGACGTGAGATTGTCGGCAAAGACCGGCAGCGGCATCGAGGCTCTGGTCGGTGAACTCAAGCGCCGCGCAGGTTTTGCCAGTGATTTCGAGGACAGCTTCATCGCGCGCCGCCGACATCTCGATGCGCTGGCGCGCACGCGTGAGGCGCTCGAACGCGCGCAGGAAAGACTTCAGGAGGGCAACCCCGAACTCGTGGCCGAGGAACTGCGCCTCGCGCATGACGCACTCGGTGAAATCACCGGCCGCGTGAGCAGCGACGCGCTGCTGGGCGGCATCTTCGCGAGCTTCTGTATCGGAAAATGAGCACGGAGGAGGTTGTGCCGGATCGTCGGCGCTCGACGCGACGAGTCACGCCGCAGTTCGAGATGCGAGCCTTGAGGGATGCAAGTGCTTGAAATTGTGGTGGCTACGGGTGGACTTGAACCACCGACCTCAGCATTATGAGTGCCGCGCTCTAACCAACTGAGCTACGTAGCCAGGGAAAGGAAGGGCGGGATTTTCCGGTGCCAGGGGCGCCGTGTCAAGGCGCGGCGCCCAAAACGTCGCGATCCCCTCAGACGTTGAAACGGAAGTGCACGACGTCGCCCTCGTGCATCACATACTCCTTGCCTTCCAGTCGCCATTTGCCGGCGTCCTTGGCGCCCTGCTCGCCCTTGTTGGCGATGAAGTCCTCGTAGGCGATGACCTCGGCGCGAATGAAACCCTTCTCGAAATCGGTATGGATCGCGGCCGCGGCCTTGGGGGCCGTCGAACCCTGGCGGATGGTCCAGGCCCGGACTTCCTTGACGCCGGCGGTGAAGAAGGTCTGAAGGCCGAGCAGCGTGTAGGCGGCGCGGATGACGCGGTTGAGTCCCGGTTCTTCGAGACCCATGCTGGCGAGAAATTCACCCTTGTCGGCATCGTCGAGCTGCGCGATCTCGGCCTCGATGGCGGCGCAGACGGGCACCACCTGGGCATTCTCGGCGGCGGCGTAGGCGCGCACGGCGTCGAGGTGCGGATTGTTCTCGAAACCGTCCTCGGCCACGTTAGCGATGTACAGCGCCGGCTTGGCGGTGATGAGTTGCAGTTCGCGCAGCAGGCGGCGCTCGTCGTCCTTGAGTTCGAGAGCGCGCGCGGGGCGGCCTTCGGCCAGGATTCGGTGGGCGCGTTCTGCGATGTCCTTGCGGGCGACGGCGTCCTTGTCGCCGGACTTGGCGGCGCGCACGAGCCGGTTCAGGGCCTTCTCGACGGTCTCGAGATCGGCCAATGCCAGTTCGGTGTTGATGACCTCGATGTCGGAGACCGGATCGACGCGGCCTGCGACGTGTATGACGTCGGTGTCCTCGAAACAGCGCACGACGTGCGCGATCGCATCGGTCTCGCGGATGTGGGCGAGAAACTGGTTGCCGAGACCTTCACCCTTCGAGGCGCCGGCGACGAGGCCAGCGATGTCGACGAATTCCATCGCCGTCGGCAGCACGCGCTCGGGCTTGACGATCGCGGCCAGTGCATCAAGGCGCGGATCGGGCACGGGCACCACGCCGACGTTAGGCTCGATGGTGCAGAACGGGTAGTTCTCCGCCGCGATGGCGGCCCGCGTGAGGGCGTTGAACAGGGTGGACTTGCCGACGTTCGGCAGGCCGACGATGCCGCAGGTAAGGCTCATGATGGATTTGCAACCTCAGTGATTCAGCTGTGCAGGCGGTGCATGGCCTTTTCCAGGCTGCCGCCAATGGCTTCGGGCATCACGTCCAGCGCGCGTTCGATCGCCTCGTCGATGGCGCCCTGCTCGCCCGCAGTCGGGCGGTTGAGGACGTAGCCGACGACCTGGTCCTTGTGACCGGGGTGGCCGACGCCGATGCGCAAGCGCAGGAAGTTCTGGCCCAGGTGCGCGAAGATGTCGCGCAGGCCGTTGTGACCACCGTGACCGCCGCCGCGCTTGAGTTTCACTGTGCCGGGCGGCAGGTCGATCTCGTCGTGCGCCACCAGCAGGTTTTCCGCGCCGAGCTTATAAAACGTCGCCAGCAGTTTGACCGATTGTCCGCTGCGGTTCATGAAGGTCTGCGGCTTGAGCAGCCAGACCTCGCGACCGCCGATCTCGACGCGGCAGACCTGACCTGCGAACTTGTTTTCCTGCCGGAAATTGCCGCCGTGGCGCTGCGCCAGCGCGTCCACAAACCAGAACCCGGCGTTGTGCCGGGTTCTGTCGTATTCGGGGCCCGGATTGCCGAGCCCCGCGATGAGGACGATGCCGTCGGTTTCCGCCACGGCGGAAGACCTCAAGCTTCCGGCGCGCCTTCGGTCGTCTCTTCGGCAGCGCCGCGCGGCTTGTGCACCGACACCACCGGCAGGTCATGCTCGTGCATCAGCTGCACCAGCGCGACGCCTGCGGACAGTTCGAGGTTGGACAGATGAATCGTCTCGCCCACGTTGACGTTCGCCAGATCGACCGCGATGTACTCGGGCAGGTCGCGCGGCAGACACTCGACCTCGACCTCGGCCAGCGTGTGTGCGATGGTACCGCCGGAGGTCTTGACGCCGACGCAGCTTTCCTCGTTGAGGAAGTGCAGCGGAACGTGGACGCGGATCTTTTGATCCTCACTCACGCGCAGCAGGTCGACGTGCAGCACCGTCGGCTTGTAGGGGTGGCGCTGGATGTCGCGCAGAATGGCTTTTTCAGCGCCCCCGTCCAGCTTGACGGTCAGGATGTGGGAGTAGAAGGCTTCGTGCTCCAGGTTCTTGATCAGCGCGTTGTGATCGAGATTCAGGGGCAGCGGGTCCTTGCCGCCACCGTACAGGATGGCGGGCACCTTGCCGGCACGACGCAGGCGGCGGCTCGCACCCTTGCCCTTGTCGTCGCGCTTCTCGGCGATCAGTTCGAAATCGACGTTACTCATGTTGTTGCTCTCCAGATAACACACAAAAAACGCCCTCCCCGCGACCAGGGAGGGCCGGTTGACGTCCGGCGACGGCGCCGCCGGACCATCGAAGCGGAAACGGTTCGAACCGTTTCCGCGTCAATCCATGAACAGGGTGCTGACCGACTCCTCGCGATTGATGCGGCGGATCGTCTCCGCCAGCATGCCGGCCACCGACAGTTGCCGGATGCGCGGGCAGGACTGGGCCGCCGGTCGCAGCGGGATGGTGTCGGTCACCACCAGTTCGTCGAGCACGGAATTCTGCACGTTGTCGATCGCCGGACCCGACAGCACCGGATGTGTGGCATAGGCGACGACTTTCTCGGCACCGTGCTCCTTGAGCGCGCACGCGGCCTGGCACAGCGTACCGGCGGTGTCGACGAGGTCGTCGATGATGACGCAGGTCTTGCCTTCCACCTCGCCGATGATGTGCATCACCTTCGACTCGTTCGGCTTCGGACGGCGCTTGTCGATGATCGCCAGTTCCGCATCGTCCAGGCGCTTGGCGAGCGCACGCGCGCGCACCACGCCGCCGACGTCCGGCGACACCACGATCAGGTCCGGGTGCTTCTGGCGCCAGATGTCGCCGAGCAGGATCGGCGAGGCGTAGACGTTGTCGACCGGCAGATCGAAGAAGCCCTGGATCTGATCGGCATGCACGTCCACGGTCAGTACGCGATCGACGCCCACCGCCTCCAGCATGTTCGCCACCACCTTGGCCGAGATCGGCACGCGTGCCGAGCGCACCCGCCGGTCCTGGCGCGAATAGCCGAAATACGGGATCACCGCAGTGATGCGACCGGCCGAGGCCCGGCGCAGCGCATCGACCATGATGAGCAGCTCCATCAGGTTGTCGTTGGTCGGCTGGCAGGTGGACTGGATGATGAATACATCGCGTCCACGCACGTTCTCCAGGATCTCGACCTGCACCTCTCCGTCGCTGAAGCGGCCCACCACGGCCTTGCCGAGCGGGATGTTCAGGTGGTCGACCACATCCTGGGCAAGCTGCGGGGTCGCATTGCCCGCGAAAATCATCATCTTGCTCTTATCCGCCACGATACCGCCCCGGAGGTTGGTGGGTTTGGGCGAGGCGGTGCGAAACCGGCTTTCGCACCGAACGCCACGCAGTCACACAACTTTGCATCAAAGTTGGCTGGGCCGGCAGGATTACGCGGGGCGATCCTGCCCCGCGCCCTTCGGGCCGCCGCTGTCGCGGCGTTCCGATTCGCTCCCGGCGAATCGGTCGAACCGCAACGGTTCAAATCCTGCCGGCCGTGCTTCGTCAAGTATTCTGCCGTCCGGGAGAGACGGTAACTTCGTCTGGCTGGGCCGGCAGGATTCGAACCTGCGAATGCCGGAATCAAAATCCGGTGCCTTACCGCTTGGCGACGGCCCATCTGTTCGATTCGTCGGGGAAGCGCGTCATCCGCACTTCGTCAACGGACGCCGCGTGCGGTGGCGAGTCGATGCAGGAGTGGCGAGCGGTTCATGCCGCGGGCGATGAAGCCCGTGCAGCCGGTCGGCAGTTCGGGCAACAGGGCCATTGCCTGCGCCGGATCGTCGAACGGCGCGAACACGCAACTGCCCGTGCCCGTCATGCGCGCCCGGCCGGCCGCGCGTTGCAACCAGTCCAGCGCCCCAGCCACCTCCACATGCATCGCGCGAACCACCGGTTCGCAGACGTTCGTGCCCCTGCCCGAGAGAAAGTCGCGTATTTTGAGGGGGGTACAATCACGTGTCAATTCGGGCGCGCCGAAGACGCGGGCGGTGGAGACCTCCACCGGCGGTTTGATCACCAGATACCGGGGTTCGGGCAGGTCGACAGGGGTCAGATTTTCGCCCACGCCTTCCGCCCACGCCGCCCGCCCGCGCACGAATACCGGCACGTCCGCGCCCAGTTCGAGGCCGATCGCCGCCAGTTCGTCCTCGTTCAACCCCAGATCCCACAAGTAATTGAGTGCCACCAGCACCGTGGCGGCATCCGAACTGCCGCCGCCCAGGCCGCCGCCCAGCGGCAGGCGTTTGTCGAGCCTGATGTCGGCGCCCTGCCGGCAACCCGTCAGCGCCTGCAAGTGCCGTGCGGCGCGCAGCGTGAGATCGGCCGCCTCCGGCACGCCGGGCAGATCGTGCCGGCGTTCGATCCGACCGTCCTCGCGCAGCTCGAAGTCGATGCGGTCGCCGTGGTCGAGAAACTGGAACACCGTCTGCAGCAGGTGATAGCCATCGTCGCGACGACCGACGATGTGCAGGAACAGGTTCAGCTTGGCCGGTGCCGGCCAGCCGCTGCCGGGGCGTTCAGACATCGGGCAGGCGCCATTCGTCGACCAGCAGGCGCAGCGACACCGTCTCGCGCGTGAGCAGCATGCGGTCCGGCAGACCGGCCGCCGGCGGTTCGCTGTAGCGCTGGTAATCGATCGTCCAGCCGTCCTGGAACAGGCGCAGCGGCCGACCGCCGTCGGCCAGCTCGACCCGGGCCTGCGCCAGCGGCGGTTGCGCCAGGCCGAGCACCCAATAGCGCAGGCCGGCGACGGGCAGCGGCCAGCCGAGTTCGCGGCGCAGGAGTTCGTCGGCGTCCGTGGCGCGGAATTCCTCACCTTCGGCGGTGCGCAGCAGCACGTCGTCCGGCCCGCCCTCGATCAGCGCGACGGCGCGTCCGAAGGGCCCGAAGATGCGAATTTCATAGTCATCGCCGCGCTGGCGCCAGCGCAGGCTGGCGTGCCAGGAGGTCTCGTCGAGCGTCAGCGACAGGCGTCCGTTGAGGGTCCATTCCGACTGCCGTGCCAAAGCGAGTTGGCGTGCTTCCCAGGCGGGTTGCGCATCAACGTCGGCGGTGCGCGGCGGGACGCTGCCGCAGCCCGCGAGCAGCAGCGCGATGACGAGCGGCCAGGCCTTCACGGCTGAAAGTGTTCGCGTACCTGGAGCAGGCGTCGGTTGTCCGGCTCGCGCGCCAGCGCTCCGTCAAGGATCGCGCGTGCTTCGTCGTGCCGCCCCATCGCCCACAACAGGCTCGCAAGATTGCCGGCGACCTCGGTGTCGTCGGAAAGCTCGGCGGCCCGGCGCAAATGGGTCTCGGCCTCGTCATGACGGCCGAGGTGGTACAGCACCCAGCCCATGCTGTCGAGGATCGCGGCATCGTCGGGACGCTGGTCCAGCGCGCGGCGCACCAGTTCATAGGCCTCTTCGTGGCGGTCGGTGCGATCGGTCAGGGTGTAGCCGAGCGCATTCAGCGCGGTCGTGTTGTCGGGATCGCGCGACAGGATCGCACGCAGATCCGCCTCGGCCTGTGCGAGGTCGTCCATCCGTTCGGCAAGCAGCGCGCGCGCGTACAGCAGTTCTTCCGCCTCGGGATAGAAGCGCAGCGCCTCGTTCATCAGTTCGACGCCTTCCTGATAGCGCCCGGAACCGCGCAGCAGGTGGGCCTCGGCGACGTACAGGCGCAACAGGCCGTTGTCGTCCTCGACCTCGGCGCGCACGTCGGCCAGATGCTGGCGCGCAGCGTCCACGTCGCCGGCCCGGTTCATCAGGTCGGCGATGTGGAATTGCGCGTCGAGCCAGAAATCGCCCGCGCCCACCTGCCCGTACCACTCGATGGCCTCGTCCGACTGCGCCATCGCCTCGGCCACGCGTCCGAGGTAATACAGCGTTTCGTCGCGGCGCCAGTCGGTCTTCAGCAGGCGCTGAAGGTACTCCGCCGCCTCCGGATAATGCGCCGCCTCCAGGTTCAGCAACGCCAGCGTATACAGGAGGTCGCGATCATCGGGGCGGGCCGCCACCAGCCGTTCGAAGTCCGTGCGCGCCTCGTCGTAGCGGCTCATCTGCACATACAGGCGTGCGCGTGCGAGCCGCAGATCGCGGTCGTCCGGCCGGGCCTCCAGCGCATCGCTCAATGCCGCGATCGCGCGCTCCGGTTCGCCGAGCCGGCTCAGCGCCTGGGCGTAGATCATGCGCGCATCGGCCAATTCTGGATCGAGCGTCAGCGCGCGTTCGGCGGCCTGAACGCCGGCGGCGGGCTCGCCGAGCTGCACCGCGAGCCGCGCCAGGGCCACCTGTCCGCGGACGTCGTCGGGGAAGCGTTCGATCACCCGCCGCATCACGGTCAGGGCCGGCTCGGCCTTGCGTTCGCGGCTCAGCAGGCTGGCCACGATCATGAACCCCTCCGATTCCGTATCGCGCGCCGCCTGTACCACCTGCACGAACTGCTCGACGCCCTCGTCCAGGCGGTCGAGCTGCACGTACAGCACGCCCAGCAATTGCCGGACGTCGTTGTCGTTAGGCTGCAGCACCGACCAGCGTTCGGCCGCGGCGAGTGCTGCCGCGCGGTTGCCGGCGTGCAGCGCGATGCGCGCGGCGCGTTCGGCCACGCGCGGGTCGTGACTGTCGCGCGCCGCCTGCAGGTAGTGTTCGACCGAGACGTCGAATTCGCCGCGCTGGCCGGCGATCTCGCCTACCAGTATCTGGTACAGGAGACGCGATGCGCGCTCGGCGTCGAGCGACGCGAAGGCGTTGGGATCGGGTGATTCGACGGGTGTCTGGGCAAAGCTGGCGCAGCCCGAAAGGAAGAGCAGTGCCCCGATGGCGAACACGGTGAGCCTGTGCATGCGAGGATTCCTGATGCTGTGATGATCGGGCGTTGATTATCGGGACGGGAAGACCGGCATACCCGACGGGATCGGTTTCCATCATAACCCGAACACGGGCCGCCTTCCGCACCGCCTGAACGACGTTGGAACGCGCCGCCGGTCCGGCGTTCCCCCGCGACGATCGCTCAAGTCCCACAGGCGGCCAAGCGTCGACGGCTTGCCATGACGGGCGCGATTGCCACAGAATTCCCGCCTGCCCAGCGATTCAGGCCCCATGTCCCTCTTCACCGTCGGCATCAATCACAAGACCGCCCCCGTCAGCATCCGTGAGCGCGTGGTCTTTCCGCCGGACCACATGGAGACGGCCCTGTACGAGCTCACCGGCACCACGGAGGTGCCCGAAGCCGCGATCCTGTCCACCTGCAACCGTACCGAGATCTACTATCGGCTGGATCAGGAGGCGGACGAGCGCGTGCTGCACTGGCTTGGTCATTATCACCACCTGAACAGCGACGAACTCAGGCCGTATCTCTACAGTCACGCCGAGGACGAGGCCGTGCGCCACACGCTGCGCGTGGCCTGCGGACTCGACTCGCTGGTGCTGGGCGAGCCGCAGATCCTCGGCCAGATGAAGGACGCCTTCCAGAGCGCGAGTGCCGCCGGCACCGTCGGCCGCCAGCTCGGGCGGTTGTTCCAGCACGCCTTTTCGGTGGCGAAGACCGTGCGTTCCTCGACCGCGATCGGTTCCAGTCCGGTGTCGGTGGCCTTCGCCGCGGTGAGCCTCGCGAAGCAGATCTTCGGCGACCTGTCGCGTCTGTCCGCACTCATGATCGGTGCCGGCGAGACGGTCGAACTGGCGGCCCGCCATCTGCATGCGAACAAACTGGGCCGCATGATCATCGCCAATCGCAGCATCGACCGCGCGCGCCAGGTGGCGTCGCAGTTCGGCGGCGACGCGATCACCCTGAGCGAGATCGGCAATCGCCTGCACGAGGCCGACATCGTCATCTCCTCTACCGCGAGCCCCGTGCCGGTGCTCGGCAAGGGTGCGGTCGAGAGCGCGCTCAGGCTGCGCAAGCGCCGGCCGATCTTCATGGTCGACATCGCCGTGCCGCGCGACATCGAGGCCGAGGTCGGCGAACTCGACGACATCTATCTGTACACCGTCGACGACCTGGAAGAGGTGATCCAGGAAAACCTCCAGTCGCGGCGCGAGGCGGCCAACGAGGCCGAGGCCATCATCGAGACGCAGGTGATGAGCTTCATGGGCTGGCTGCGCGCGCAGGATGCCGTGCACACGATCAGGACCTTCCGCGAACGCGCCGACGGCATGAAGATGGAAGTGCTCGACAAGGCCCGACAGATGCTGGCGCACGGCCGTTCCGGCGAGGAGGTGGCGCAGTTCATCGCCCACACGCTCACCAACAAGCTGCTGCACGCGCCCTGCGATGCGCTCAATCGTGCCGCCCGCGACGGCCACATCGAACTGCTGGAGGCCGCGCACGAACTGTTCAATCTCCCCACGTCGTTGCGCGACGAGGACAACGGCAACGGCAGCCACAGCCCGAACGACGACACCAAGCCGTGAAGGACTCGATCCTGGGCAAACTCGAAGGGCTGGCCGAGCGCTTCGAGGAAATCGCCGCGCTGCTCGCCGACCCCGATACCATCGCCGATCAGGAGCGCTTTCGCCGGTTGTCGATGGAATACAGCCAACTCGAAGACCTGGTGCGTGATTTCCGGTCCTACCGTCAGGCCCGTGATGATCTGGCCGCTGCAGAGGACATGCGCCGGGACGCCGACCCGGAACTGCGCGCGATGGCGACGGAAGAGGCGGCCGCCGCCGAGCGGCGCATCGAAGCACTGGAACCGGTGCTGCAAAAACATCTGCTGCCGCAGGACCCGCACGACCGCGCCAACGTGTTTCTCGAAATCCGCGCCGGCACCGGCGGCGACGAGGCGGCGATCTTCGCCGGCGATCTGTTCCGCATGTACAGCCGCTATGCCGAACGGCGCGGCTGGCAAGTCGAGGTGCTGTCGGAAAGCGAGGGCGAGCACGGCGGCTACAAGGAGATCATCTGTCGCGTCATCGGCCAGGGCGTGTATTCGCGCCTCAAGTTCGAATCCGGCGCGCATCGCGTGCAGCGCGTGCCCGCCACCGAATCGCAGGGCCGCATCCACACCTCCGCCGCCACCGTCGCGGTGATGCCGGAGCCGGACGAGGTCGAGGCGCCCGACATCAACCCGGCCGACCTGCGCATCGACACCTATCGCGCCAGCGGCGCCGGCGGCCAGCACGTCAACCGCACCGAATCGGCCATCCGCATCACGCATCTGCCGAGCGGCATCGTGGTCGAATGTCAGGACGAACGTTCGCAGCACAAGAACCGCGCGCGCGCCATGGCATTGCTCGCCGCCAAGCTGTTCGAGGCCGAACAGACCCGCCAGCATGCCGAACAGAGCGCCACCCGCAAGAGCCTGGTCGGTAGCGGCGACCGCTCCGAACGCATCCGCACCTACAACTTCCCGCAGGGCCGGCTCACCGACCACCGCATCAACCTGACGCTGTACAAGCTGGACGAGATCGTCGAGGGCGACCTCGATCCCGTGATCGATCCCCTGATCGCCGAACACCAGGCCGAACTGCTCGCCGCGCTGGCGGGAGAGGCGTGACGAGCGTAAGGCGTATCTGACGCGGCGCGAACGCTCGAAATGCCCGCGTGAAGACCCCTCATCCGACCCTTCGGGCCACCTTCTCCCCGGGAGAAGGGAACGCCGCCGCCGTACACCTACCATTCCTCCGGTGACAAATCCTGCGATGACGGGTCCAATCACGTCTCAGGCCACTGATGGAAACGCCCATGTTCATGCACAAATCGCCCACGCTGCCCGCGCCGCACGAGTGCCTGCCGGGCCGCGACGAGGCCATGCCGGTCACCAACGCGCATCACGTGCACGGTCGCCCGATCCTGCCACCGTTCCCGGACGGCATGGCGCTCGCGCTGTTCGGCATGGGCTGTTTCTGGGGCGCGGAAAAACGCTTCTGGTCCCTGCCCGGCGTGTACACGACCGCAGTCGGCTACGCCGGCGGCCATACGCCCAACCCGACCTATCGCGAGGTGTGCAGTGGCATGACCGGGCACAACGAGGTCGTGCGCGTCGTCTACGATCCGGAGGTCATTCGCTACGAGGATCTGCTGAAGAACTTCTGGGAAGCGCACGATCCGACGCAGGGCATGCGCCAGGGCAACGACGTCGGCACGCAATACCGCTCCGGCATCTACGTCCATGCGCCGGAACAGGAACGGGCCGCCCTGCATGCGCGCGATCGCTATGCGCGGGCGCTCGCCGAGTGCGGCCTCGGCCCGATCACCACCGAGATCCTCGCCGCGCCGCCGTTCTACTACGCCGAGGACTACCATCAGCAGTACCTGTCGAAGAATCCGCAGGGCTATTGCGGCCTCGGTGGCCTCGGCGTTTCCTGCCCGGTCTGAAACCGCACTTGCCGGATTGGATATGGCAATGCGATGCCGCAGGCCACAGACTGGTGGCAAATATCCCATCAAGCGAGACCGGACGATGATCGACCAAGAACTCTCGAAAGAAGAACGCATCCTGCGCATCATGCGGCGCGTGCTGACCGACGTCGCGCGCGAGACCTTCACCCGCCCCGGTCACCAGCACCCACTTTCCGACAAGACCATCGACGGCATGCGCGAGGCGCTGGGCCTGATCGCCGCGCGCGAACACGAACTCGCCGAGGCCGCGGGACGCCCGTCGCAGGCACGGCCGCGCTATCGCTATGAAGAGCCGGCCGGTGATTCCGTGGTGGTGCCGATCGACATCTCGGCGCTGCGCGGCAACGGCGACAAGAAGGGCGGATCGGAGCACTGAGCTCGGTCGTGCGTCGTTCTTCTGGAGATCACTCGATCCCGAACTTCTTGAGCTTGCGCCACAGCGACACGCGGTCGATGCCGAGCAGGCGTGCGGCCTGGCTGCGGTTGCCGTCGGTCTGTTCCAGCACCCAGCGCAGGTAGGCCTCTTCCTGGTCGGCGAGCGAGGGGATGCGTCCCTGTTCGGTGCGGAAGGTGCGTGCGGCATGCAGGCGCAGGTCTTCCGGCAGATCGCCGGCCTCGATGCGTTCGCCGCCGGCCAGCGCGACGCCGCGCGCGATGATGTTTTCGAGTTCGCGCACGTTGCCGGGGAAACCGTAGTCTTCGAGCAGCATCAGCGCGTCGGGCGCGAGTTCGCGCACCGGCTTGCCCATCACCGCCGCGTACTTTTCGAGGAAGTGACCGGCCAGCAGCGCGATGTCGGCGCGCCGTGCCGCGAGCGGCGGCACGTGCAGGGTGACGACGTTGAGGCGGAAGTAGAGGTCCTGCCGGAAGCGGCCGTCGCGCACCGCCTGCTGCACGTCGCGGTTGCTGGCGGCGAGAAAACGCACGTCTACCGGCAACGGACGCGTCGAGCCCAGGCGCAACACCTCCTTTTCCTGCAACACGCGCAGCAGTTTGACCTGCATCGACGGCGGCATCTCGGTCACCTCGTCGAGGAACAGCGTGCCGCCTGCGGCGGCCTCGACCAGACCGGCGCGCGCGTCGGTCGCGCCCGTGAAGGCGCCCTTCTCGTGTCCGAACAGTTCGTTGGCGAGCAGTTCCTCGGTGAAGGCGCCGCAGTTGACGGCCAGGAACGGTCCGGACGAGCGCCGGCTGTGTGCGTGCAGATAGCGCGCAAACAGTTCCTTGCCGGTGCCGCTCTCGCCGGTGATGAGCACGTTGCAGTCGGTGGGTGCGATCTGGCGCGCGGTGTCGAGCAGGCGCTGCATGCCGGCGTCGCGCGTGACCACCGCGAAACCGCCCTGTTCCTCGCCCAGACGTTCGCGCAGGCGCCGGTTCTCGTCCTTGAGCCGGACCTTGTCCACGGCCTCGCGCACGAGCCTGCGCACCTCGTCCAGCCGGAACGGCTTCGAGACGTAATAGAACGCGCCCTGGCGCATCGCCCCCACCGCCGCATCGAGCGCGGCGTAGCCCGTGATCAGGATGACCTCGCAGTCGGGCCGCAGTCGCTTGGCGTGCATCAGCACCGCCAGCCCGTCCATGCCCTCCATGCGCACGTCGGTGAGCACGACCGCCACCGGCTCGCGTTCCAGCCATTGCAGGGCCTTTTCGCCGCTCGCCGCCGCCAGCACGCGATAGCCTTCCTTCTCCATCACGTGCTTGAGGTTGCGCAGGGCGAGCGGTTCGTCCTCCACCACCAGCAAGGTCGTTCGTTCGCTCATGCAACGTCTCCGCTTTCAATCGCGACCGGCAGGCGCAGAAAGAAGGTCGTGCCCCGTCCCGGTGCGCTTTCGACGCCGACGCAGCCGTCATGCTCCTCGGCAATCTCGTGCACGATCGCGAGCCCGAGCCCCGAACCCTTGCCGACCGCCTTGGTGGTGAAGAAGGGATCGAACAGGCGCGGCAGGATGTCGGGCGCGATGCCCGGTCCGCTGTCGCCGACCTCGATGTCGACGCAGCGTTGTATGTCCTGACAGCGCGCAACGTCGCGACCCTCGCGCGCCGGATGCAGCGCGCGGACGGTGATCGTTCCGCCATGGCCGGCCGCCTCGGCGGCATTCTTGATCAGGTTCAGCAGGGCCTGTTGCAGGCGCGGCTTGTCGCCCAGCACGGCCAGGCCCTGCGGCACGTCGACGACGAGCGCCACGCCGCGCGGGATCTCGCCGCGCAGGAAGCGCAGCGTGTCGTCGATCAGTCCGTGCACCGCCAGCCGTTCGCGCCGGAAACCACGCTCGCGCGCGAATTCGAGCAGCGTGCGCACGATGTGGCGCGCACGCTCGGTCTGTTCGTCGACCAGGACGAGGGTCTCGCGCAGTCGTTCGCGGTCGGTCTCGTCCAGCTCTTCGATCAGGATCTGGATCGAGGTCGAGATGTTGGAGAGCGGGTTGTTGAGTTCGTGCGCGACGCCGGAGAGCAGCGTGCCGAGCGCGGCGAGCTTCTGCGATCGCACGAGATGGCCCTGCTGCGCGGCGAGTTCGGCCAGCATGCGATTGAAGGCGTCCTGCAGCGAGCGAATCTCGCGGTCGTCGGCGTGCAGATGAATCGGCCCGCGCGCACCGGCCGCCACCGCCGTCATCGAGCTTTCGAGTTCCTTCAGCGGCCGTACCACGCGCTGCGACAGCGCGCTGCCGAGCAGTACGCCGACGCCGACCAGCAGCAGCACGGCCACCAGCAGGAAACCGCGCGAACGCGTGAGCGCGTGCTGCAACAGACGCCGCTCGTCGGCGGCCATGCGTTCGGCGGCGGTGACGATGCGCTTGCCGACCGCGCGCAGGGTCTCGGCTCGTGGTTCCGGCAGCGGCAGGGTGTCGGCTGCCGCCTGCACCATCGCATCGTAGGACGCCAGATCCTGCCGCAGCGTGGCGAGCGCCGCCGGCGTGGTGACCGCCAGGAAATCCGCGCCATGCGCGGCCAGCAGGCCACGTGCCTCGGCCAGATAGGCCAGCCCTTCCTCCAGTTCGGTCGGCTCGCCGTAGAGCAGATAGTTCTTCTCGAAGCGACGGACTTCCAGCGTCGCGTTCAGAAAGCGCGCCACGCGTTCGCCTGCGGTGACCTTCCGTTCCAGGCCGTGCAGTTCCAGCACCGTGACGGCGACCACCGCCAGCACCACGGCGGCGAGCAGGTAGTAACCGAGGGTGATCTTGCCGGCGATGCTGCGCATGGAGAAAGCCTAAGTCGGTCTGTTGCAATACGCAACAGACATCTTGCGGATTGGCAACGCGCCAGAATGCCGGTCACAGCAGCAGACTCTCGGTCATGGACCATTGGTGTTTCTCATCCGCAACATATGCCGCTTTCCGGCGCACAATAAAAGTCGTTTTAAAACAATACCTTGAATTTTGCGTGGGCTGGCATGCCTCGTGAAAAGGGATAGGCCCGTACATACAGGGCTCAGCCCGGAGCACCGCCATGAACCGATTGATGCGCCGCCTGGAGACGTTGTTCGTCGCCATCACCTTTGCCGAGGCGGGGGAGCACGACACCGCCCGCGAACTGCTGGCCCGCCGCGCCTGAACGTCGGCATCCGCGCCGGCGATATCCCCGGACCCGTGCAGCGACCGATCGACCGTCTGTTCGGCGCCGTCACCTTTGCCGAGGCCGGCGAGCCTCAGGCGGCGCTCGATCTGCTCGACGGCCGGCGCGTGGTGCTGGCGCTGGGCGATGCGCCACCGGCGGCGAGCACGCTGCGCTACGTCCTCAACTGCTGTCCGCGGGTGCAGGCGGGGCTCGACATCCTGCACCCATCGTCGTTGCGGCCGTGGCGTCTGCGCGGCCTGTTGCAGGCCCTGTCCGGCGGCGGCGTGAGCTGGCGCCAACTGCCGTTCGACGGCGACGTGCAGCAGGCGGTGACGGCGCGTCTGCAAGGCGACGCGCCGGTGATTTTCGTGATTCTGGATCGCGCCCTGAATCCCCGGCCGGAGACGGCGCCATGGAATGCGCTCGGCTGTCCGGTGGTGGTGCCGTGAGGCGCGGTGCCGGCAAAGGACATTCAACCCAACCAACGTTTCGGAGGTAATGCAGGTATGGCAGGCAAGCAGGCGACGCAGGCTGGCAGCGTCAAGTTGAAGGCCATCGGTTTCGGTGTGCTGTCGGTGGCGCTCTACGGCGCGTTGTTCGTGTTCGAGGACGATCTGCTCGCGGCGTCGACCGGCGGCGGCTGGGCGTTCGTCGTGCCCGTGGTCGTGGCCTTCGTCTTCTCGTACATCCATGGCGCGTTCACCGGCCATTTCTGGGATGCCCTCGGTATCCAGGCCAAGAAGTGAGGTAGCGACATGGAAATGGAAGCAATCAATTTCGTCGATCTCGAACTCGTGCACGTCCTGTACCTGTTCGTCGTCGGTTTCGTTGGCGGTCTGGTGAGCGGCTTCATCGGTTCAGGCGGCGCGTTCGTGCTCACGCCGGCCATGATGAGCATGGGCGTGCCCGGCATCGTTGCGGTGGCGAGCAACATCTGCCACAAGTTCCCGAAGGCGCTGGTCGGCGCCATCAAGCGCGCGCGCTACGGCCAGGTGGACTGGAAGCTCGGCCTCATCATGGGCGTGTCGGCCGAGGTCGGCATGCTGGTCGGCGCCAACGTGCAGCAGCACATCAAGCAGACCTTCGGCGACGTCGGTTCCAGCCTGTACGTGAGCGTCGCCTTCGTCATCGTGCTCGCCATCGTCGGCGGCTACGTGCTCTACGACGCCTGGAAGCTGCACCGCGAAGGCAATGCCGACAAGGACGAAGAAGCCGGCCGTCTCGCGCGCTGGGTGCAGTCGGTGCACATCCCCGGCACCATGATGCACTTCAAGAGCATCAACGCACGCGTGTCAGTGCTGTTCACCATCCCGATGGGCTTCGCCACCGGCATGCTGGCCGCCACCATCGCGGTCGGTGGTTTCATCGGCGTGCCGTCGATGATGTACGTGCTCGGCGTGCCGAGCCTGATGGCCTCCGCCACCGAACTCGTCATCGCCTTCGTGATGGGTCTGGGCGGCACCATCAAGTTCGCCTGGGGCGGCTACGTCGACATCCGCCTGGCGATGATCATCCTCGCCGGCTCGCTGTTCGGCATCCAGCTCGGCGCCATCGGCACCACCTACGTCAAGCCGTACATGATCAAGGTCGTGATGGGCACCATCATGGCGATGGTGCTGGTGTCGCGCGCGCTGGTGCTGCCGGTGTACCTCGGCCAGCTCGAAGTCATCGAACGTCTGTCCGAGACCACCGAGACCGTTCTCTCCCGCATCAGCTTCCTGGTCATGATCGCCGCCCTGGTGGTCGGCGCCGGCATCGTGCTGTGGGCGTTGTGGCACGGCCGCCGCGCGCATCTGCGCCAACATGCGGCGATGGAAGAAGCCATCGCCAGCGACTGAGCACATCCCGGGAGCCGTCTGGTTCCCAAGGATGCTGTCCCGTATTGAGGCCGCGCTTGCGGCCTCTTTTTTTGTGCGCGTCCCCGTTCCCCGGGCACGACGATTCAAGTTCCCCGTCCTCGCGCCGATACTGATGTCACACGGGAGATTTTTCCCGCATCTCGCTGAAACGACGAATAAATCGAAATCCGGCCGGGTTCGGTGCCAGATCGGCATCGACCACGCCACGCGAACGACCTGGGAGCAACGACATGAAGATGCGCACGATTCTGGCACCCCTGCTGCTGACCGGCCTGGCGGGCTGCACCAACACGCCGTTCATGCTGGCCGACAGCGGCACGCAGTCGGTGAGCGTGGCCACCCGTACCTCGGAGGGCGTGGCGATCCACGGCGCGCAGTGCACGCTGTCGAACGACGCCGGCCAGTGGGAACTGCGCGCACCGGGTTCGGTGACGGTCAATCGCAGCACCTCGAACCTCACCGTCACCTGCGCCAAGGGCGAGCTCGGCGGTTTCAACGTCATCGTGCCCGGTCAGCAGACGCTCGCCTGCGAAGGCGGCGAGATCTGCGGTTACCCGTCGATCATCCAGGTCGACATGACCGGACCGCATCGCAAGATCCGCGTCTCGGGCCACGGTTCGGTACCGGAAAACCGCGAGTACTCCGAAGGTCAGCGGCGTCTGTTGGCGATGCGCGCATCGCGCCTGGATGCCTATCGTGCGTTGACCGAGCAGATCTACGGCGTGCGCGTGAGCGGCAACAGCACGGTGCGTGACATGGCGATCCACAGCGACCTTTTCCGCACCTATCTCGATGCCTTCGTGCGCGGCGCGCGCGTGCTGAGCGTCACCGCCTATCCCGACGGTGTGTACGAAACCGAACTCGAAGTGACGCTCGGCAACGAATTCTATGCCGCGCTCGGCGGTGGCAGCGGCGACTGCGGCATGGTCGGCGGCGTCGGACCGGGCTGCGCCTATGCGGGCGGCGGCACCGGCGGCCTCTACATCACGCCCTGATCGCGGCGCGCCCGCGGCGGAGACGACATCATGGTCGACATCCTCACCACCATCATCCTCACCACGCTCGCGATCTGGGTCGCCGGTCCGGAAGAATTCGTGCGCCCGAAAGGCGGGCAGGCCGAAGTCGTGCAGCAGCAGGAGGTCGCGACGGTAGCGGGCCCGGTGCTGCTGCGCGCTCACGGCTACGGCGCCGTCACCGACGGGCCGGGCCTGAGCGGGCCGCAGCGCCACCTGATGGCGATGCGTGCCTCGCGCCTCGATGCGATGCGCGCGATGGCCGAGCAGGTGCACGGCATGCACATCAAGGGTTCGAGCAGTCTGTCGGCGATGGGCATCGGCAGCGATCACTTCCGCGCCTACGTCGAGGGCCAGCTCCAGGGCGTCGAGGTGTTGAGCGTGACGCCGATGCCCGATGGCGTGTTCGAGACCGAGGTACAGCTCGTGCTGCCGGGCGAGGTCGTGCGCTGCATGACGCAGCCGACGCCGGAATGCGTCGGCATGCAGGCCGAACAGCTCGCGATGCAGCAGGATTCCATGTCAGGGCGCGGCGGCGTCCCACAGATCTACGACTCGGGGGCGCCCCATGTTGCCGACTTCTGATGTCATGAATTTCCCGCCCGCGCGCGCCGGCAGAATCATCGCCACGCTGCTGCTGGCGTTCACGATCGCCGGCTGCGCCGCGACCGGTCAGCAACGACAGGCCAAGACGAGCTCCTTCTCGGCCAGCGCGAACGTCGCCGAGCAGGGCTCGGTCCAGGATGCGCGCCGGCAGGCGATGCAGAACGGCCTGAGCCAGGGCACGGCCAGCGCCGACACGGCCGTCTACAGTACGGCGGTCGGCGGCAACGGCCGGCCGGTGTACGAACAGACGCGCATGACTGGCACGCCGCGCGTGCAGTCCGTCGCCGTCTTCGGCGAGACGCTGAACGACGGCCGCCTGGAGGTGCAGGCGCAGATGCAGCAGGTCGCGCCCGGCAACCGCTGCGACAGCAACTATCGCAAGACCGTCACCGCATTGCCGTTCCCGCTGGTCGATCCGCAGCACCTGCGCGTCGGCGAGCCGGCCGGTTATGAAAGCGTTCTGCCCGCCGAGTTGCTGCGCCGTCTCGCCAGGACCGGCCGCTATCTCACCGTGACCGAACCCGAGTGGCAACCGCTCGGTGCCGACGGCGTGAACTCGACCGCGCGTCCCGAGCAGATCATGCGGCATGCCGCGCAGAGCGGCGCGCAGGTGGTGATCGCGGGTCGCGTGCGCAGCCTGGAGGTGCAGCCGCTGTCGCGCTGGAATCTGGACCTCGCGCGCAGACCGAAGGATCGCGCGGTCGAGATCGAGGTGCAGGCCTATGACGGCGCGAGCGGGCGCATGATCGCGGACTACCGTTTTGCACGCCATGCCAACGGTGTGGTCGTGCCGCCCGCGCAGTACGCCGTCGGCAGCGCCAATTACTTCGCGACCGATCTCGGACGTACGCTCGACGGCCTGCTCGACGATGCCGCAGCGCGCGTCGCCGACGCGTTGCGTTGCCAGCCCTTCGTCGCCCGCATCCGTGCCGTGCGCGAAGGCCGATACGTGATCGATGCCGGCGAGTCCAGCCGCCTGCGCGCGGGCGACACGCTGCTCGCCTACGCCGGCGCCTACAAACGGCGCGAGGCGCGCGAGGGGTATCTGTCGATTTCCAACGATCCGCTCGCGGTGCTGCGCGTCACCGACGTGCTCGCCGACTACACCGTGGCGGTGGCCGAGACGGCCGACAATACGCGCATGCTGCATCCCGGCGACGAGGTGCATGCCTGGTGAGCCACGCATTCGACGCGGCCGACCCGCGCATGTTGCCGGCGGCCGTCATCGAAATAACACTGGCTTAATGCCGCGGATTGGTCTAGCCTGCGCTCTGCGCCAGTCGTGGCATGGAAAGATTCATGCGGTTCCTTTCGGGCACGCCCCGCCAGGTCATGAGTTCTGATCCCCTCGTCTGTCCGCAAGCACTCTTTATTCCGAACATCAGAAGGTAATTCATCATGGCAACAGGCACCGTCAAGTGGTTCAACGAGGCTAAGGGCTACGGCTTCATTACGCAGGACAGCGGCGGCCCCGACGTGTTCGCGCACTTCAGCGCGATCCAGGGTTCCGGCTTCAAGACGCTGGCAGAAGGCCAGCCCGTCACGTTCGACGTGATCGACGGCCCGAAGGGACCGCAGGCAGCCAACATCGTCGCGAAGTAACTGGTCGCGATCATCGTCCGGCGATCGTCGCCGGACGATACAAGGAACCCCGCCTCGGCGGGGTTTTTTGTGGGCAGAATTCGACAGCGCGCGGGGTACTACCGGCGCATCACGCCACGCCCTGCGAGCGCAGGTAATCCTCGTAGTTGCCCGTGTAGTCGGTGATGCCGTTCGCGCCCATTTCGAGAATGCGCGTGGCGAGCGAGGAGACGAACTCGCGATCATGGCTGACGAAGATCAGCGTGCCGGGATAGTTTTCCAGCGCGAGATTCAGCGCCTCGATGGATTCCATGTCGAGGTGATTGGTGGGTTCGTCCATCAGCAGCACGTTCGGGCGCAGCAGCGCGAGCTTGCCGAACAGCATGCGGCCCTGCTCGCCGCCGGACAGCACCTTGACCGATTTCAGCACGTCGTCGTTCGAGAACAGCATGCGTCCGAGCGCGGCGCGGATGGCCTGCTCGCCGCCCGCCGTCCAGCGGGCCATCCACTCGTAGAGCGTCATGTCGTCGGCGAAATCGGCGGCATGATCCTGCGCGAAATAGCCGAGATCGGCTGCCTCCGCCCACTTCACCTCGCCCGCGTCGGGACGCAGATCGCCGCACAGACAGCGCAGCAGCGTGGTCTTGCCGATGCCGTTGGGGCCGATGATCGCGACGCGCTCGCCGGCCTCGATCTGCATGTCGAAGTTCGAGAACAGCGGCGTGCCGTCGTAGCCCTTGCTCAGCCCCTTCACCGTCACCGCCTGCCGGTGCAGCTTCTTGTACTGCTCGAACCGGATGTACGGACTCACGCGGCTCGACGGCTTGATCTCGGCCAGTTCGATCTTGTCGATCTGGCGCGCGCGCGACGTGGCCTGACGGGCCTTGGAGGCGTTGGCCGAGAAGCGGCTGACGAAGGCCTGGAGTTCGGCGATCTGCGCCTTTTTCTTCGCGTTGTCGGACTGCAGGCGCTCGCGCGCCTGGGTCGAGGCGATCATGTAGTCGTCGTAGTTGCCGGGGTACAGCCGCAGCTCGCCGTAGTCGAGGTCCGCCATGTGAGTGCAGACGCTGTTCAGGAAATGGCGATCATGCGAGATGATGATCATCGTACTGTTGCGCGCGGTGAGGATACCTTCCAGCCAGCGGATGGTGTTGATGTCGAGGTGGTTGGTCGGTTCGTCGAGCAGCAGCACGTCGGGGTCGGCGAACAGCGCCTGCGCCAGCAGCACGCGCAGTTTCCAGCCGGGTGCGACCGCGCTCATCGGGCCTTCGTGCTGTTCGATCGGAATGCCGAGACCGAGCAGCAGATCGCCCGCGCGCGACTCGGCGGTGTAGCCGTCCATCTCGGCGAAGTGCGCTTCGAGGTCGGCCACGCGCATGCCGTCTTCCTCGCTCATCTCGGGCAACGCGTAGATGCGATCGCGCTCCGCCTTCACCTTCCACAGTTCCGCGTGACCCATGATGACGGTGTCGATCACGCGCTCGTTCTCGTAGGCGAACTGGTCCTGCCGCAACTTGCCGAGGCGCGCCTGCGGTTCCAGCATCACGTGGCCCGAGGTCGGTTCGAGGTCGCCGCCCAGGATCTTCATGAAGGTGGATTTGCCGCAGCCGTTGGCGCCGATCAGGCCGTAGCGGTTGCCGTTGCCGAACTTGACGGAGACGTTCTCGAACAGCGGCTTGGGGCCGAACTGCATGGTGATGTTGGCGGTGGAAATCAAAAGCGTGTACCGAAGGGGGAAGGGAAAAAGGGGCGCGATTGTAACCGGAATCGGCCGCACATTCGATTTTGCCGGCCCGTTCGGGCCTGACGGGGTCGATTTTGCCGGCCATCCTGCCGGCCCCCGCCCGTTCATTGACCCGGCCGTCCGGCTGCCCTATCGTGGCGCCCGCCATATTCACGTCATCACTCGAGGACAAGCCATGCACGATCCGCAGACCCTGAACGAACGCTTCGGCATCGCCGGCAAACTGAGCTTCCGTGAGGCGGCGGCGGGCATCGTGGTGGCGGAGATCGACAACGCGCAGGCCGTCGCGTCGATCTGCCTGCAGGGCGGACACGTGATGAGCTGGCGGCCGAAGAGCCAGGCCGAACCCGTGGTGTGGCTGTCGCCGCTGGCGAAACTCGCGCCCAGCAAGTCGATCCGCGGCGGTGTGCCGGTGTGCTGGCCGTGGTTCGGCCCGCATGCGAAGGAGTCCGGCTATCCGGGCCACGGTTTCGCACGCACCGTGCCGTGGAACGTCACGGCCACCGGCTCGGCCGAGAGTGGTGCGACGCGCATCGTGCTGGAACTGGAACCGAACGAACAGACGCGCGCCATGTGGCCGCATGAGTCGCGCTGCGTGATCGAGATCCTGGTCGGCGAGACGCTGAAGATATCGCTCGTCACCGACAATCTGGGTGAAGACGCCTTCGTCATCGGCGAGGCGCTGCACACCTATTTCCGGATCGGCGACATCGCCGACGTGCGCGTGCTCGGCCTCGACGGCTGCGCGTTCGTCGACAAGGTCGACGACGGCAAGCGCAAGACCCAGGAAGGCGCCGTCACCTTCGACGGCGAGACCGACCGCGTCTACCTTGATACCACGGCCGAATGCACGATCGAGGACCCGCGGCTCAAGCGGCGCATCCGCATCGCCAAGGACGGCAGCGCATCGACCGTGATCTGGACGCCGTGGGCGGAGAAGGCGGACAAGATGGGCGACTTCGGCCCCGACGGCTGGCGTGCGATGGTCTGCGTCGAAAGCGCGAACGCGCTCGACGACGTGGTGAAGGTCCCGGCCGGCGAACGCCACACGCTGGCGGTCGAATACCGCGCCGAGACGCTGTAGACCGCCGCCGTCAGGCCCGCAGGCGCCCGCCGGCGCCGAGGTGTCCGCACTGGCGCCAGGCCTCGTAGACCACGACGGCAACGGCATTCGAGAGATTGAGGCTGCGGCTGCTCGGCACCATCGGAATGCGCAGGAGCCGTTCGGCGGGCAGCTCGGTCAGCAGTTCGGTCGGCAGGCCGCGCGTCTCGGGGCCGAACAGGAACACGTCGCCGCGCCGGAACTCGGCCTCGCTGTGCAGGCGTTCGGCGCGCGTGGTGAGCGCGAACATGCGCCGCGCGCCGACTTCTTCCGTGAACGCAGGCAGGCTGTCATACTCCCGCACCTGCGCCCATTCCCGATAATCGAGCCCCGCGCGGCGCAGCCGCCGCTCATCCAGCGTGAAGCCGAACGGCCGGATGAGATTCAACTGGCAACCGGTGTTGGCGCACAGCCGCATGATGTTGCCGGTGTTGGGCGGAATCTCGGGCTGAAAGAGAACGACGTGAAACATAACGAGACCCCCCGTCACGATCCCCTGAAGGTCGACTTCTGCGGACTCGAATTCGCGACCCCGCTGGTGTTGCTGTCGGGCTGCGTCGGTTTCGGTGAGGAGTATACGCGCGTGGCCGGCTTCTCCAACCGCGATGCCGGTGCGGTCTGTCTCAAGGGCACGACGCTCGCGCCGCGCCTCGGCAATCCCGCGCATCGCGTGTACGAAACGCCGATGGGCATGTTGAACGCGATCGGCCTGCAAAATCCCGGCGTCGACAAGGTCGTGAACGACATCCTGCCGACGCTCGACTTCGACGAGACGCGCTTCATCGCCAACGTCTCGGGTTCGACCATCGAGGAATACGTCGAGGTCACGCGCCGCTTCGACGATTCGCCGATCGACGCCATCGAGATCAACATCTCCTGCCCCAACGTGAAGGCCGGCGGCGTCGCCTTCGGCAACGACCCGGAGATGTCCGCGCGCGTCGTCGCCGCCTGCCGCGCCGTGACGCAGAAGCCGCTCATCACCAAGCTCTCACCCAACCAGACCGACATCGCCGGCAACGCGCGCGGCTGCATCGAGGCCGGTACCGACGCCTTCTCGGTCATCAACACGCTGATGGGCATGGCGATCGACGCCGAATCGCGCGAGGCGGTCATCGGCAACAACCAGGGCGGCCTGTCCGGTCCCGCGATCAAGCCGGTGGCGCTGCTCAAGGTGCATCAGGTGTATCAGGTCGCGCGCCCGCACGGCATCCCGATCATCGGCCAGGGTGGCGTGACGAACGCCAGCGATGCGATCGAATTCCTGATCGCCGGTGCGAGTGCGGTGGGCGTGGGTACCGCGCTGTTCTACGACCCGCTGGTGCTGAAGAAGATCAATGCCGGCATTCGCGACTACCTCGAACGTCACGGCTTCGAATCGGTGAGCCAGCTCACCGGCACGCTGCGCCTGAACGGCCCGGCGAAACCGGCGGCGGCCAACGTCTGCACGAGTTGAACGCGGACGCGGCGCCCGCCGCGTCCGCGCATTGCATCACTTCGCGACGGCGATGCTCGCCTCTTCCAGCAACAGCGGATAGACGTAGCCGTAGCCGAAGTCCACATCGACCGCGACGCGACCGGTCGCCGTCACCTGATCGCCGACCTGTGCCGTGTCCTGGCTGGTGATGGTGATATCGTAATTCTCCTTCTCTTTGTCGCCGGAGCCGTCCTGCACGTGCAGGAAATTGCGGCCCATGATGCCGTTGTTCACCTTGACCACCTTGCCCGCCACCTGCACCTGCTGACCGGCGAGCGTCGCACGTGCGTCGTGCAGTCCGGCCACCGTCTGCTTCGCGGCCTCTTCTGCGGCGAGGGTGGTGGCCGCAAACGTCAGGCCGGTGGCCAGCACGGCAGCGAAGAGGGTGGTCGTGATATGTCGCATGTGTCGTCTCCCGTTTGATGGCGGTGTAGGAATGCTGGTGCCGCGGCATGAGCCGCCGGCGCAGTGTAGCAGCAGGCGAACGCCGGTACAGGGCGCAGCCGCGAGACTGATATGCTTGCATCATGCAGACCCCGATCGAACCCGTCGCCCTGATGCGCCTGATGCGCCTCGTCAGTCCCGCGCTGCCGCTCGGCGCCTTCGCCTATTCGCAGGGCCTGGAATCCGCCGTTGATGCGGGATGGGTGAACGACGCCGACGCCACGCGCGACTGGCTGGACGGTCTGCTCGCGCACGCCGTGACGCCGCTCGATCTGGCCATACTGGCGCGCCTGTGCGACGCGCTCGCAAGACGCGACGCCGAGGCATTCGAACACTGGAACGCGCGCCTGCTCGCCGCGCGAGAAACCGCCGAACTGCGCGCCGAAGACGTACACCTGGGCGGTGCGCTGTGGCGCCTGCTGGAAGGACTGCATCTCGCTCCGCCGCTGCCCAGACCCGCAGGCGACAGCAGCTTCGCCGCCGCTTTCGCCGCTGCCGGCGTGGTATGGGGCATCCCGCGAGAGCCGCTGCTGGCCGGCTATGCCTGGTGCTGGCTCGAAAATCAGGTCAGCGCGGCGACCAAGCTCGTGCCGCTCGGCCAGACCGCCGCGCAACGCATCATCGAGGCCTTGCTGCCCACGCTGCCGGGCCACGTCGAAACCGCGCTCGCACTCGACGACGACGACATCGCCGCCGGCCTGCCGGGCCTGGCCTGGCTGTCGGCGCAACATGAAACGCAGTATTCGCGGCTGTTCCGGTCCTGATACGTCGCGGCGATCGCCCGCATCCGCGACGGGGCATGCATGCACCAGAATGCATCACGCTCCGAGATACGCCCCCCCGGCAACCCGCTACTGGTTTTCCCTTCTCCCCCGGGAGAAGGTGGCCCGAAGGGCCGGATGAGGGGCAAACGCCGAGGCGCCGCGCCACCAACCCCATCCGCTGGCAAGCCGATTGCAACAGCAACCCGACCCAACCCAACCCGGGAGGAACACCCATGACCCAGACCAGACCCGCGCTGCGCGTCGGCATCGGCGGTCCGGTCGGCTCCGGCAAGACCGCGCTCATGACCGAGCTGTGCCGGCGCCTGCGCGACCACTACGACATGGCCGCCATCACCAACGACATCTACACCCGCGAGGACGCCGAATTCCTGCTGCGCCACGAAGCGCTGCCGGCCGAGCGCGTCGCCGGCGTCGAGACCGGCGGCTGTCCGCACACCGCCATCCGCGAGGACGCCTCGATCAACCTCGCCGCCGTCGCCGACATGCAGGCACGCTTTCCGAACCTCGAACTGATCCTGATCGAAAGCGGCGGCGACAACCTCGCCGCCACCTTCAGCCCCGAACTGTCCGATCTCACGCTGTACGTCATCGACGTCGCCGCCGGCGACAAGATCCCGCGCAAGGGCGGCCCCGGCATCACGCGTTCCGACCTGCTCATCATCAACAAGATCGACCTCGCCCCCCACGTCGGCGCCTCGCTGGACGTCATGGACCGCGACGCGAAAAGGATGCGCGGCGAACGCCCCTTCGTGTTCACCAACCTGAAGGCCGGCCAGGGCGTGGACGAGGTCATCCGCTTCATCGTCGACAAGGGCATGCTGCGGCCGATGGCGGCCTGACGCCGCCGTCCTCACCGCCTGTCCGGCGAAAACGGAAAACGGCCAACCGCGTTACCGATGGACGCCGGCGCCCCGGCCCGGTAATCTAATGCACCCCACGCGCCCGTAGCTCAGCTGGATAGAGCGCTGCCCTCCGGAGGCAGAGGTCAGAGGTTCGAATCCTCTCGGGCGCGCCATTTCTTCCCCTGGTTTTCGAATATTCGCGACGCACGGTCATCGTGCCGGAACGTGTGCCGGCTAGACCTTGCTTTCTGCACTCCACCCGCCCGGGTTGGCAAGACACTGAAGCCGAGGTCATGGAATGTCCGACCGATATGCGCGAGAGTGGAACGAGTTTCGCCGCAAGAACAGAACCGCGAGTCTGGTTCTGATTCTCGGTCCGCTGGTGGTGGTTCTGGTCGCGCTTATGTCGAGGACGCTTATCGGCGACAAGGCGAGCGGCCTGTTCATCGCGCTGATGGTCGGCTGGGCGCTGGTCTGGGGCTGGTTGGCCTTCCGCGCTGTACGTCATCCTTGCCCGCGTTGCGGCGTCGCGTTCCTCGCGAATCAGGACGCGTGGGTGCGTCGGTGCGGCCGTTGTGGGCTCGAGTTGTATGGAGAACAGCGGCCGTCGGATTCGACATGGACGCAAAATCGAACATCCTGACAACACATGGTTGCTCATGATCATCGCGATCGGCCCCGGTTGGCAGACGCGAGTCAATCAGATGCTGCGGGAACGCTGCGCGCTGTAGGTGACGACCATCGGTTACCGCCCCACTTCCCGCGCCTTCGTCATGCGATAGAGCATTCCCGTGTCGTCCTTGGGCAGGAGCTTGAGGCTGCCTTCGATGAGCACCGGTTCGGCGCTGTAGCGCACGGGGTCTTCGGCGAACACCTCGATCAGGCGCGCGGGGCCGGCCGGCAGGCAGAAGGGGCAGTGCGGCGGCAGGG
>JAQVJI010000024.1 GCA_028695255.1 Chromatiales bacterium
TTTGGCTCCCCGGGACGGGCTCGAACCGCCGACCTAGTGATTAACAGTCACCCGCTCTACCGACTGAGCTACCGGGGAATGGAAAGCGCGGCATGATAGCGGAGCCGGCCGCCGAGGGCAAGCCGTGCCGTCGTCACATGCCGCAGCCGGTTCAGCCGACGACGGCCTTGCGGATGCGCGCCACCGCCTCGCGCAGGTTGTCCATGCTGGTGGCGAACGACAGTCGCAGATGGCCGGACAGACCGAAGGCCGAACCGGGTACCAGCGCGACGCCGACCTGATCGAGCAGTCGTTCGGCGAACGCCACGTCGTCCTTCAGGCCCAGCGCCTCGGCCGCCGCCTGCACGCGCGGGAAGCTGTAGAAGGTGCCGTCGGCCGGCAGGCAGTCGATGCCCGGGATGTCGTTCAGCGCGGCGCACAGCCAGTCGTGGCGTTCCTCGAAGGCGCGGCGCATGTCCGCCACGCAGGTCTGGTCGCCGTCGAGCGCGGCCAGCGACGCGGCCTGCGAGATCGAGGTCGGGTTGGAGGTGCTCTGCGACTGGATCTTCTTCATGGCGCCGATCAGCGCCTTCGGACCCGCGCAGTAGCCGATGCGCCAGCCGGTCATCGCATAGGCCTTGGAGACGCCGTTGAGCACGATGCTGCGCGGGTACAGGTCCGGGCAGGCGTGCAGGATGTTCACGAACCTCTGGCCGCGGAACAGGATGTGTTCGTACATGTCGTCGGTGGCGATCAGCACCTGCGGATGCCGGCGCAGCACCTCGCCGAGCGCCCTCAACTCATCCAGCGAATAGGCTGCACCGGTCGGGTTGGACGGGCTGTTCAGCACCAGCAGGCGCGTGCGCGGCGTGATGGCCGCTTCGAGCTGCGCGGCGCCGATCTTGAAGCCCTGGTCCTGTCCCGCCGTGACGATGATCGGCGTGGCGTCGGCCAGCAGCACCATGTCGGGGTAGGACACCCAGTAGGGTGCGGGCACGATCACCTCGTCGCCGGCGTCGAGCAGCGCCTGCGCGAGGTTGTAGAAACTCTGCTTGCCGCCGCAGGAGACCAGTACCTGGTCGGGCGTGAAGCTCAGGCCGTTTTCGCGCTCGAACTTGGCGACGATGGCCTTTTTCAGGGCCGGTGTGCCGTCGACCGCCGTATACTTGGTCTCGCCCTTGCGGATGGCGGCGATCGCCGCCTCCTTGATGTGCTCCGGGGTGTCGAAATCCGGCTCGCCGGCGCCGAGTCCGATGATGTCGCGGCCCTCGGCCTTGAGCTTCGCCGCCATCGCGGTGACGGCCAGGGTGGGGGAGTCTTTGACGCGCTGAACGCGGGCGGAGAGCTGGATGTCCAAGGTCGGGTTCCGGTTGTCTGGCGGGCGCCTGATGCGGCGCGATCGGGCATGCAATGTCGGCGTGAAATGATACTGAAACCGAAGCCTAAAAAATATGCCCATGTCTGGCGACTCCGACGCGATTTTCCACCTCGAAACCACTTATCAGCCGGCCGGCGATCAGCCGGAGGCGATCCGCCGCCTGGTCGACGGCCTCGAATCCGGTCTGGCCGACCAGGTGCTGCTCGGCGTCACCGGCTCGGGCAAGACCTTCACCATCGCCAACGTGATCGACCGCACGCAGCGTCCGACGATCATCCTCGCCCCGAACAAGACCCTCGCCGCCCAGCTCTACGGCGAGATGAAGGAGTTCTTCCCGCACAGCGCGGTCGAGTACTTCGTCTCCTACTACGACTATTACCAGCCCGAGGCCTACGTGCCGGCCTCCGACACCTTCATCGAAAAGGACGCCTCGATCAACGAGCACATCGAACAGATGCGCCTGTCGGCCACGCGCGCGCTGCTGGAACGGCGCGACGCGATCATCGTCGCCACCGTATCCGCCATCTACGGTCTCGGCGATCCGCGCGCCTACATGCAGATGCTGCTGCACGTGCAGCGCGGCGAGCGCATCGACCAGCGTGCCATGCTGCGCCGCCTGGCCGATCTCCAGTACACGCGCAACGACATGGAACTGCGGCGCGGCACCTATCGCGTGCGCGGCGAGGTGATCGACATCCACCCGGCAGAGTCCGAACGCGAGGCCGTGCGCATCGAGCTGTTCGACGACGAGGTCGAGAACCTGTCCTACTTCGATCCGCTCACCGGCGAGCTGATACGTCGCGTTGCGCGCCTGACCATCTATCCGAAGACTCATTACGTCACACCGCGCGAAACGCTGCTCGGCGCCATCGACGGCATCAAGGAGGAACTGCGCGAACGCCTGACCGAACTGCGCGAGGCCAACAAGCTGGTCGAGGCGCAGCGGCTGGAACAGCGCACGCTGTTCGACATCGAGATGATGATGGAGGTCGGCTACTGCTCCGGCATCGAGAACTACTCGCGCTACCTGTCCGGACGCAAGGCCGGCGAGCCGCCGCCCTGTTTCCTCGACTACCTGCCGCAGGACGCGCTGATGGTGATCGACGAAAGCCACGTCACCGTGCCGCAGCTCGGCGGCATGTATCGTGGCGACCGCTCGCGCAAGGAAACGCTGGTGGAATTCGGTTTTCGCCTGCCGTCGGCGCTCGACAACCGGCCCTTGCGCTTCGAGGAGTTCGAGGCGATCCGGCCGCAGACCATCCACGTTTCGGCCACGCCCGGCAGCTATGAACTCGAACATGCGGGTCAGGTGGTCGAACAGGTCGTGCGGCCCACCGGCCTGATCGACCCCGAGGTCGAAGTGCGCCCGGCCTCGACCCAGGTCGACGACGTACTGTCGGAGATCCACGAGCGCATCGCCGCCGGCGCGCGCGTGCTCATTACCACGCTCACCAAGCGCATGGCCGAGGACCTGACCGAATACCTGCTCGAACACGGCGTGCGCGTGCGCTATCTGCATTCCGACATCGAGACCGTCGAACGCGTCGAGATCATCCGCGACCTGCGATTGGGCGAATTCGACGTGCTGGTCGGCATCAACCTCCTGCGCGAGGGCCTCGACATGCCTGAGGTTTCGCTGGTGGCGATCCTCGATGCCGACAAGGAAGGTTTCCTGCGCTCCGAACGTTCGCTGATCCAGACCATCGGCCGCGCCGCGCGCAACCTGCACGGCAAGGCGATCCTGTATGCGGACAAGGTCACCGGCTCGATGCAGCGCGCGATCGACGAAACCGAGCGCCGGCGCGAAAGGCAGATCCTCTGGAACGAGGCGCATGGCATCACGCCCAAGAGCGTCGAAAAACGCGTCGCCGACATCATGGACGGCGCCTACGCCGGCAGCCCGATGGCCTCGCCGCGCCGCTACGCCAAGGTGGCCGAGGAGACGCTCGAATACGGCCGGATGAAACCCGAACAGGCACTGAAGGAAATCAAACGCCTGGAAACCCAGATGTTCGAGCACGCCCGCAACCTCGAATTCGAAGACGCCGCACGCCTGCGCGACCGCATCCAGCACCTGCGCGATGGCGTGTTCGGTGTGCCGGAGGTGGGGACGGGATAGTGGTAAGGAGAGATGGCGAGTCCGACAGGACGACGACCGACTCGCCCGGAGGGAGCACTGTAACCATGCGACATGCAGGTCCCCTCAATTGGAGGATTCCGCCGCCGCATCGCCGCCGCGCGGACGCGGGATGCCCATGCGCTGGCGCCGCTCCCATAGCGATTTGCGGCTGATGCCGAGGCGGCGGGCGAGTTCGGTCTCGGTCATGCGCTCCTGGTTTTCCTGCACGAAGCGGCGGAAGTAGTCGTCGAGACTCAGTTCGGCCGCACCAGAGCCGCCGCTCGGACCGGTGACGGTCGATTGGGGTAGCGAGAGCAGGTCGGGCGTGACGGGTTCGCCGTCGGCGAGGATGACGGCGCGTTCGATGGCGTTTTCGAGTTCGCGTACGTTGCCGGGCCAGTGGTAGTCGCGGATCGTCGTCAATGCCTCGGCGGTGATGGATGCGGCCGGGCGCTTGAGCCGCCGGCAGGCCTTGGCGAGCAGGAATTCGGTCAGCGCCGGCAGGTCTTCCGGCCGCTCCCGCAGCGACGGCAGGACGATCTCCATCACCTTGAGGCGGTAATAGAGGTCTTCGCGGAAGCGGCCGTCGCGCACCATCTGTTCGAGATCGCGATGCGTGGCGGCCAGCAGTCGCACGTCCACGCGGCGGTTGCTGGTCGCGCCGAGACGGCGCACTTCCCCTTCCTGCAACACGCGCAACAGCCGCGACTGTACGGCCGGCGTCAGTTCGCCGATCTCGTCCAGGAACAAGGTGCCGCCGTCGGCGGCCTCGACCAGTCCCTGGCGCGATCGCAGGGCACCGGTGAAGGCGCCTTTCTCATAGCCGAACAGTTCGGATTCGATCAGGTTTTCGGGGATGGCGGCGCAGTTGACCACCACCACGGTCTGATGGGCGCGGGCGCTTTTTTCGTGGATCGCGCGTGCGACCAGTTCCTTGCCGGTGCCGGATTCGCCGCGGATCAATACCGTGGCATCGGTGCCGGCGACCTTCTCGATGTAGGCGCAGACCTGCTTCATCGCGGCCGAGGTGCCGACCATGCCGTCGACCGGATAGGCCTGGCCGAGATCGGACTTGAGGATCGCGTTCTCGCGTTCGAGCCGGCGCTGTTTGAGCACGCGTGCGACCAGCAGCAGCATCTCGTCGTGGTCGAAGGGTTTGGCGATGTAGTCGATGGCGCCGCGTTTCATCGCGTCGACCGCCGAGCGCACGCTGGCGTAGCTGGTCATGATCAGCACCGGCGTGTCCGGGCAGCGGTCGAGAAAGGCCGTGCCTTCGCCGTCCGGCAGGCGCAGGTCGCTGATGATGAGATCGAAGGCGGCCTCGCCGCAGTGGGTCTGGGCGCGTTCGAGCCCTTCGGCCTCGGTGACGAGATAGCCTTCGCGCTCCAGCAGGCGCTTGAGCGCGCGGCGGATGACGGACTCGTCCTCGACGATCAGGATGCGGTTCATGTGGTGGTTCCGGTTTTACGATTGTTGCGGGACGCGGGACTCATGTCGCTTCCTGCATGACGTCGGAAGACGATGCGATGTCCGCCGCGTCGCCGGCATTGCCGCTGCAGGGCAGACGGACGGTCATGCGCACGCCGCCGGCGGGCAGATTCTCGGCATGGATGCTGCCGCTGTGGTCATGCACGATGCTGTAGACCACCGGCAGGCCGAGGCCGGTGCCTTCGCCCGGCGGCTTGGTGGTGAAGAAGGGTTCGAAGATGCGGTCGAGCAGATGGGGGGGGATGCCATGGCCTTCGTCCTCGACCTCGATCTCGACGTGAGCGCCCTTCATGTGCCCCGCTACCTGCACGCGCGCACCGGGGTCCGAGGCATGTACGGCGTTGGTCAGCAGGTTCACGAACACCTGCAACAGGCGCTGGTAACTGCCTTCGATGTTCAGATCCGAAGGTACGCGGTTGATGCAGCGCACTTGTTTGCCGGAATCGCCGAGCTGTACCAGGCCGATCGCTTCCTCGACACAATCGTGCAACGGGACGGGCTCCGCCGATCGCGGCGGCACGGTGCCGGCGTGGCTGAAGGTGATGAGCGATTGCACGATGTCGTTGATGCGGCGGGTCTGCTCCAGGATCTGGTGTGCGGCGAGGTCGAGTTCCTGTTCGTCGTGTTCATAGCGCAGGTTCTGCGCCAGCGAGGCGATGCCGGTCAGCGGATTGCCGATCTCGTGTGCGACACCGGCCGCGAGGCGGCCGATCGAGGCCAGGCGGTCGTTGTGCGCGACCTCGCTCTCCAGTGTGTGCAGTTCGGTCAGGTCCTCCACCAGGATGACCGTGCCGCCCTGCGTGCTGGCCGGGCCGGAGCCGGGCGGTGCCTCGATCGCCGATTTATGCAGGTTGATCCAACGGCTGCGGCCCTGGAAATTGAGTTGCAGCTTGTACAGGTGCTTGTCGTCGCCGTTCAGGAATCCGCGCAGCACGCCATCCCACGGTTCCGGCAGTTGTTCGATGCGGCGGCCGACCGCGCCGTCGACCGGGATGTCCGAAAGCTGCGCCATGGCGCTGTTCCAGATCACGATCTCGCGGCCGGGTGCGAAGGAGCACACGCCGAGCGGCAGCTCGTGCAGCACCTGGCGATGATAGCGGCGCAGGGTGTCGAGTTCGGCTGCCAGTCCCTGCAGTCGTACGGTGGAGTGTTCGAGCTGTTCCTCCATGAAACGCAGGCTGTCGGCCAGCGCCACTTGTGCGTGCGGGTCCACGCGCAGCCGGTTGTCGACGATCATGCGCGCGAGCAGCGGGCCGACGAGGCCGGAGAGGTTGCGTTCCAGGCGTTCACGCAGGCGCCGCAGTTCGCCGGGCCGGTCTTCGGCGGCGGGCAGGCCGAGTTCGCCCAGGGCGCGCTGGAGTTCTTCTTCCGCCATCTTCGGTCCGACGCTGTGTGCGAGCTGTTGCTGGAATTCCTGTGCCGAGCGCGCCTCGATCTGGCCGCGCGGCGGTTCGACCTGCTCGCGCTGGCAGGCGCGCGCGGCCTCCATCTCCTCGGTCGTCGGACGGCTCAGCAGCGAGCCGGCGACGAACAGCAGGCTGTTGACGGCGAGCGACCAGAAGGTGGCGAACGACCAGCGGTCCTGATCCGAGGCATCCATCCAGACTTGCAGGTTGATGCCGGTATGCAGTACTTCGGACTGTTCCAGCAGCGGCAGGATCAGCGCGACGCTCCACACGACGATGCCGCCGAGCAGGCCGGCGATGAAGCCGATGCGCGTGGCGCGCGGCCAGAACAGCAGGCCGATCATACCGGGCAGAAACTGCGCCACGGCGACGAAGGAAATGAGCCCGATCTGCGCCAGGCCTTCCTTGAATTCGAGCAGCCAGTAGAAGCCGTAGCCGAGCAGGATGATGATGACGATGAGGATGCGCCGGCCCCACAGCAGCCAGCGGTAGAGGTTGTCCGGCAGACCCTCCTGTTCCTGCGCCAGCCGCGCGGGCAGCAGCAGATGGTTGAGACTCATCGCCGCCAGCGCCAGCGTGCTGACGATCATCATCGCGCTGGCCGCCGACACGCCGCCGATGAAGGTGCCGAGCGCGAGCAGGCCGGAGCCGCTGGACACCGACAGACCCAGCACGAAATAGTCGGCCGGAATGTCGAGCGAAAGCGACTGTCCGGCCCACAGGATGAGCGGAATCGGGAGATTCAGCAGCAGCAGGAACAGCGGAAAGGCCCAGGCCGCGGTCGACAACGTGCGTGGTTCGATGTTCTCGGTGAAGATCATGTGGAACTGGCGCGGCAGCAGAAATGCGGCCGCGAATGCCAGCAGCAGGAGCGTCATCCAGGGGCCTTCGCGCACCGGCCGGTAGAGGGCATCCAATGCTTCGGGCCGCCGTTCCAGCCACTGCGCGAGTTCGCCCGGTCCGCCCAGGATGCCGAACAGTGCGAAGGCACCGATCAGCAGCAGCGCCAGCAGCTTGACCGCCGATTCGAACGCGATCGCGACCACCAGGCCTTCATGTTTTTCGCGCGGCGTGATGTGGCGGGCGCCGAACAGGATCGCGAACACGATCAGCGTGATGCAGAACCCGAAGGCCAGCAGATGCGGCGGTGCCTCGCGCGTCAATACGTGGATCGACTCGGTGACCGCCTTGATCTGGAGTGCGATGTACGGCAGCAGGCCGACCAGCATGAACAACGTCACTACCACGCCGGTCCAGGGGCTGCGGTAACGAAAGGCGAACAGGTCGGCCACCGAGGTGAGCTGGTATTCGCGCACCAGGCGCAGGATCGGTGTCAGCAACAGCGGCGTGAGGACGAAGGCCAGCGTCACGCCGAGATAGATGGTGAGGAAGCTGTAGCCGGCGTCGGCTGCAAAACCGACGCTGCCGTAGAAACTCCAGGAGGTCGCATACACGCCGAGCGACAGCGCGTAGGTGGCTGGATGACGTGCGACCGACGAGGGTATCCAGCCCTGCTCGGCGGCGTGGGCGATGAAGAACAGCAGCGCCAGATAGGCGACGCCGGCGCCGAACAGGATACCGATGTCAAAGGTCATGACGCGAACGGCTGAGCTGCAACCAGACGATGAGCGCGATGAAACCACCCCACAGCAGATAGGGCAGATACCAGGGCGCGTGCGGGCCGGCCCACCAGTGGATCAGTGGGGAAGCGAACAGGAACAGGCCCAGAACGAACAGCAGAATGGTCTTGTCCACAAGGCCCCCGGGGACATGGATTCGGGCAAGCCTAGCACAGTCGTTACGAATCGTAACGATGCTGGTGGAACTCGCTGCGCACCATCCGTTGTCGTGGCAGGTGGTCGGGTTGCCAGTGGGTCAGGGCCCAGGCCCAGCATTCGGCGAGATTCGAGCGTTCCAGTCCGGCCGGCGGGTCGAGTCCGAGCAATCGCAGAGCCTGCACGAGATGGGGCACGGGACGGTCGTCCGGCAGGGCCGGCGCGTGGGTCTGTTTGCTCAATTTGTCGCCGCGCGGGTCGACGGCCAGCGGCAGGTGCAGATAGCGCGGTGTCGGCAGTTCGAACAGATGCTGCAAGTGGATCTGGCGCGGCGTGGAGTCGAGCAGGTCGGCACCGCGCACCACGTCGGTGATGCCCTGATGGGCGTCGTCCACCACCACGGCGAGCTGATAGGCGATCAGGCCGTCGGCGCGGCGTATGACGAAGTCGCCGATGTCCCGTGCGAGGGACTGCGTCTGGTGGCCCTGGAGGCGGTCGTCGAAAGCGACCGGTTCGTCCAGTGTACGTACCCGGATCGCACGTGCATGTTTACCGGGAGGCAGGCCGTCGCGGCAGGTACCGGGGTAGACCGGTCCTTCTGATCCGATCCGCGCGGCCGCCGCGATCTCGCTGCGCGTGCAGCCGCAGGGATAGGCCGTGCCGTTGCGACGCAGCCGGTCGATCGCCTCTTGATAGGCGTCGTGACGCCGGCTTTGCCACAGCACTTCGCCGTCCCATTCGAAACCATAGACATCGAGCGTATGCAGGATGGCATCGGCCGCGCCGGGCTGTTCGCGCGGCGGGTCGATATCCTCGATGCGCAGCAGCCAGCGTCCGCCATGATGGCGTGCATCGAGATAACTGCCGAGGGCGGCCAGCAGTGAACCGAGGTGCAGCGGGCCGGTGGGGGAGGGCGCGAAACGGCCGACGTAGGGCGCTGCCCCGTCGGCCGGTTTGATTGCTCTCGTTGAGACCGCCGGGACAGTGTACAAGGTGTCGACCTCAGCGCCTCGGCGGTCTCCGCAAGAGACATTTCTGCAAAAAAACAGACAGCCCGACCCGGCATTGCCGGGTCGGGCGCTTACGCCATCTGCTTTTCCTTGATCTCCTGCAGGGTCTTGCAGTCGATGCACAGGGTGGCGGTGGGGCGTGCCTCCAGGCGGCGGATGCCGATCTCTATGCCGCAGGCCTCGCAGTAGCCGTAGTCGCCCGAGTCGATGCGTTTCATCGCCTCGTCGATTTTCTTGATCAGCTTGCGTTCGCGGTCGCGGGCACGCAGTTCGAGACTGAACTCTTCTTCCTGCGTGGCGCGGTCGGCGGGGTCGGCGAAGTTGGCGGCCTCTTTCTGCATGTGGTCGACGGTACGGTCGACTTCCTCCATCAGTTCCCGTTTCCAGGACATCAGGATGTTGCGGAAGTGATCGGCCTGCCCCGCACTCATGTATTCCTCGCCCTTCTTGAGCTTGTAGGGCTCGATGCCGGTCACAGGCAGGGACAGGTTGTTGCCGGTCTTGCTGGCCGAGGTCTTCTTCGAGGCCATAGTCTGGGGTTCTCCCGCGGTTAAAAAGCGGCCTTTCTTAACAGATATATGGGGGGGTGCGCAAGGTTGACATTCGCGGCCGGGGATGCCGGTCTGGCGGACGCAGGTCTCAGATCGCGGCTGTCTGCCGCCGGCGCGCAGCGGCCCCCATCGACATGCGGTAGAGGACTGGTACCGCGAACAGCGTCAGCACCGTCGAGACCAGCAGACCCCAGACGATGGCGGTGGCGACCGGCCCCCACATCAGCGAATGGCCACCCAGGCCGGTGGCGAGCGAGAACAGTCCGGCGATGGTGGTGAGCGCGGTGATCAGGATCGGGATGACGCGCCGGCGCGCGGCGTAGAGGATCGCATGCAGTACCGACATGCCGCGTTCGAGGCGGTCGTTGGCGGCCGAGATCAGCACGATGGCGGAATTGACCGCGATGCCGGCCAGCGCCACCACGCCGTAGAGCGTGAACAGGCTGAGCGGATTGTTGGTGATCAGCAGTCCCATGACGACGCCGGTGAAGGCCATCGGTACGGTGAGGAGGATCATGAACGGCTGCCAGTAGCTGCGGAACTGGGTGCCGAGTATCAGGTACATCAGACCCAGACCGACCAGGAACAGGACGCCGATGGCATCCAGGCTTTCCTCGATGTCGTCCAGCTCGCCGGTGAAATCCAGCTCGATGTCGGGGTAGTTCGTCTTGATGTCTTCCCAGGCCGCCTGCACGGCGCGATTGGCCTTCAATGTGTCTGTTTTGGCGCGGTCGATGTCGGCCTCGACCGTGATGGTGCGCCGGAAGTTGTAATGACGAATGTTGCCGGGGCCGCGTGCGGTCTCGACGTCGAGCAGTTCGGCCAGCGGAATGCGTCCGCCGTCGGCGGTCGGCAACGTGTGGTGCAGGAAGTCCTGCAAGGATTGCAGGGCCTGCGGGCGGGCACGCACGCGGATGTCGAGTTTCTCGCCCTGGTCCTGCATGCTGGCGACCACTTCGCCGTCGACGTACAGGCGCAGCGTGCGTGCGATCTGCGTGGGATCGATGCCGGCGCGGCGCGCGGCGTCCTGGTTTACGCGCGTGACGAGCTCCATCTGGCCGGGACTGTCGTCATCGGCGATGTCGAACACCGCATCCATGTCGCGCAGCATCGTCTTGATTGCACCGGCCGCGGCGCGGATCTGGGCCAGTTCGTCGCCGCGCACCTTGATTTGGATCGGTTTGGAGGTCGGTGGTCCGCCGGCGATGCGCTGGAAGAACACGCGCGCGGGGCCGGGTACGGCGGTGACGTCCTCGCGCATCGCTTCGATCATCTCGTCTACCTCGCGCAGACCGGGGCCGCGCGGGTTGAGCGACACCAGCACCTGTCCGTAATGATCGCCCTGGAACGGCGCGGTGTCGGTGAACATGTTGCCGGCGTAGCCGACGATGCCGCGCACCTCGCCCTCGCGCGCGTGGGCACGTACCCGCCGTTCGACCTCCTGCACCGTGTTCATCGTGCGGTCGAGCGGCGTGCCGATCGGCATCTCGACGTTGACGTAATAAAGCCGGATCGGATCGAAGGCGAAGAAATCCATGCGCACGAGACCGGCGGCGACGGCGCCGAGGGCGAGCGCGAACAAGAGGAACATGCCGGCCAGCACGCTGCGCGGGCGGCGCAGGGCCTTGACCAGAAAGCGCGTGTAGCCGATGCGGATGCGATGCAGCCAGCGTTCGCGCCAGCGATGCATGCGGTTGTCGTGCCGGAACGAGACGCGTGCGGCGAGCACGTGCGTCGGCAGCATCCAGTAGGCCTGGAGCAGGCTGAGCGTCAGTGCGGTCGATACCACGAACGGCACCAGGAACATGAACTGGCCGAGGATGCCCGGCAGCAGCATCAGCGGCAGGAATGCGGCCAGCGTGGTGAGCACGGCGGAGGTCACGGGCGCGAACACTTCACGCAATGCCTCCGTCGCCGCGCGCATGCCGTCCATGCCGCGTTGCAGGCGGTAGTAGATGCCTTCCACCACCACCACGGCATCATCGACCAGCATGCCGAGACTGATGACCACGCCCATGAGTACCATCACGTTGAGCGTGATGCCGATGCCGTGCAGCAGCAGAAAGGTGCCGGCCAGTACGAAAGGAATGCCGATCGCGGTCAGGATCGCGATGCGCCCGCCGAGGAAGGCCCAGGCCACGAGCAGCACCAGCAACAGGCCGATGAGGGCGTTGTTCTGCATCACGGCCAACGCGCTGCGGGTGATCTCGGTCTGGTCGTCGACCAGTTTGAGTTCGACGCCAGTGGCCTCCTTGAGACGATTGCGCTCATTGACGAAGGCGTCGATGCGTTTGACGAGTTCGATGGTGTTCGCGTTCGGCTGCTTGGTGATCGACAGCATGATCGCCGGCCGGCCTTCGTGACGCACCAGCCGTACCGGTTTCTGACGACCGCGCACCACCTCCGCCAGCGCATCCAGCCGTACCTCGCCGATGGGTGTGGCGACTGGCAATGCAGCGAGGCGCGAGGGATCGGCCTCGGCGCCGATCAGGCGCACCAGCCAGCTCTGGTCGTTGACGCGCGCCGAACCGGCCGAGGTGTCGCGCCACGCACGACCGACGGTGTCGGCCAGCAGCGTCGGTGCGAGAGCGGTTTCCTCCAGGCGCTGGGGATCGAAATGCACTTGCAGTTCGGGATCGTGCAGTGCGAAGTCGAACACGATGTCGACGCCGGTGATGCGTTCTACCGCCTTCATGACGACCTCGCCCTGGCGGCGCAGATGTTCGTCGTCGTCCTGCCCGACGATCACCAGCACGGCGGTGGGAAAGGCGTTGGCCGTAGTGATTTCGATGACGCGCGGATCCTCGGCCTCCGGTGGCAGCTCGTCGCGTTTGGTCTGGATCTCCCGCCGCAGGTCGGTGACGCGCTTGTCGAAGGTGCGCTCGTCGGTTTCCTTGAAACGCACCAGGATGCTGGAGATGCCCTCGCGGCTGTTGCTGGAGACGAACTTGATGTCCTGCACCTTGCGCACGGCGTCTTCCAGCACGTCGGTGACGCGCCGCTCGACATCCTGTGCCGAGGCGCCCGGCACCACGGTGGTGATGTCGATCCAGTTGAAATTGATCGTCGGGTCCTGCTCGCGCGGCATCAGACCGAAGGCCAGAAAGCCGATGATCAGTACCAGCGCGAAGGTCAGGTTGGCGAGGACGTGATTGCGATAGAGGGCGGCGAGCATGAACGGCAACCTGGCGGGTTGTTCAGCGGATGGCATCGCCGTCGTTCAGGCTGTGCCGGCCTTCGACCACGATCCGGGTGGCTGGCGCGAGACCGATGGCCGCGGCAGGCTGGCCCTCCAGTGCGTCCGGCAGGGCATGAAAGCGGGCGTGACCATCGTCGATGACGAAGATGCCGAGGCCGCCGTTGCGCCGGACCAGGACATCGGCAGGAATATGTGGCAGCGGGCTGTCCCAGACCACGCGTCCGGTGGCGCCCGGCAAGGAGTCGTCGTCCGCGAACAGGAAGCGCGCCTCGCGGTTGCGGGCCTGGCTGTGCACGGCGGGCGTGATGGCGCGCAGTCTGAGCGGCCATTCGCCGTTACTGGTGACGAGCCGAAGCTCGCGTGCGGTTTGCAGGGCATCGATCCGTTCGATCGGAATCTGCGCCGATACCTCCAGTCGTCCGCGGTCGAGCAGGCGCAGCAGGGGAGTACCGGGTGCGGCCAGTTCGCCGACGTTCGCGATCCGTTCGAGGACCACGCCGGCAAACGGTGCCCGTACCGTGCAGCGGGAAACGGCGATCTGCGCCTCGTCGTGCGCCACCTTCGCCAGGCGTCGTTCGGTCTGTCGCTGGTTGAGTAGTTCCTGCGACAGGTTGTGTTCGCGTCCCAGTCGTTCAGCGCGTTGCAACTGACTGTCGGCCAGTGACAGTTGCGCGGCGGCGGCTTCCAGGCGCAGGCGATAATCACGGCAGTCGAGTTCGACCAGGATCTGATGACGGCTGACCGCCTCGCCCACCTGAACCGGGATCGACTCGATGCGGGCGGCGATCTCGGCGCCGAGCCGGCTGTCGTTCAGGCTGAGCACCGTGGCCGGTACCGAATGGCGGGGGTGGAGCATCAGTTCGGCCAGGGCGTGGGCGGTGACCGGTATCGCCGTCGGCGTGGTTTCTGCCGTTGGCGTCTCTGCTGCGGTTTCGTTCGAACCGGATCGCATCGACGCGATGGCGGCGATCGCACTCGCTGCGACGAGGATGACGACCGCGGTCAGAAGGAAGGGGCGTCGGCGCAAGGTCATGTGGGCGGTTCCGGTAGCGTGGAGTGGTGCGTCAGCAGCGTCTCACCGCGATCGCGCAGGACCTTGAGGCGGGCCTCCATGCAGGCGATGCCGCACTCGACGGTAAAGCGCATGCCCTCCGACAGCGTGCAGTTGTCGCGAATGGACTGGAGTTCGTTCAGGTCGGTCTGCACGTCCTGTCGGTGCTGCTCCAGCACTTCCCTCAGTCGCTCGGTGTCGAGCAGATGGGCGAAGAACATGATGACCAGGAAGTCGGAACGGTATTTTTCCAGCGGCGGCGACTGGTTCAGGGTGGCGAGCAATCGTTCGCGTCCGGCCTCGGTGATCGAAAACACCTTGCGGTCCGGACGCTTGTCCTGCTTTTCTTCCCGGCGGCCGACCAGCCCCTCGCGTTCCAGGGCGGCCAATGCCGGATAGATCGATCCGAAGCCGGCGCCCTGAAAGTGGCTGTAGGCGACCTCGAACATCTTCTTGATGTCATAGCCGCTGGCATCGCCGAAACACAGCGTGCCGAGACAGAGGGTCTTGGTGTCCATGGCAGGCACCCTATATCGATCGGATATATATCGTCAAGATATGATGTCCGAGAACTTTGAACCTGGAAAGTCCATTAGGAGGCGTGATGATCGCGCCGAGATTTGGATTCACAAGGCATTTTCCGAAGGAGCGCAATACCGGGCCGTATTGCCAACTGAGGAAAATGCCTTGTGAATTCAAGGATCAAGCGAGGGCACGTCTCCTAATGGACTTTCCGGGTTGATATGACCAGCATGAGGACAAACACCGGATGAACGAACTCAAAGCATTGATTTTCGATGTCGACGGCACGCTCGCCGATACCGAACGCGACGGTCATCGCGTGGCCTTCAATCGCGCCTTCCAGGAGGCAGGCCTGGACTGGGACTGGTCGGAAGACCTGTATGGCGAACTGCTGGCGGTGACCGGGGGCAAGGAGCGCATCCGGTATTTCGTCGAGCGCTTTCTGCCGGCCGAACGGCGACCGCTGGACATCGACCGGCTGGCGCCTGAGCTGCATGCGCTCAAGACACGTCACTATCTGGCGTTGTTGCGAGAGGGACGGATTCCCTTGCGCGACGGCGTGGCGCGCCTGCTGAACGAGGCGCGGGCGCAAGGTATCGATCTCGCGGTGGCGACCACGACCACGCCCGAAAACGTGACGATGCTCCTCGAATCGACGCTCGGGCCGGCCTCGGTCGGCTGGTTCCGGGTCATCGGCGCGGGCGACGTCGTGCCGCGCAAGAAACCGGACCCGGGCATCTATCACTACGTGCTGGATCGACTGGGTCTGCCGGCCACCGGATGCGTCGCCATCGAGGACTCCGGGCACGGCCTGCGCGCCGCGACGGCTGCCGGCGTACCGACCATCGTCACTGTCAATGGTTACACGCGAGGAGAGTGTTTCGACGGTGCGCTGCTGGTGCTCGACCGTCTGGGCGATCCCGGATTGCCGTCCCGGGTCTTGCAGGGAAACATGGCGCAGGCCTATGTGGATCTGCCGTTTCTGGAGCGCTTGCTGGGCGATGCGCGCTGATGGCGCGGAACCGCCCTTGCCGCCCGCCGGGTGGCAAGGGCGGGATCAGATGCCGCGCGGCATGCGGACGTAGGTCGCCTCCGGCGATGCCGTAGGTAGCATGAACGACGACAGGCCGTTGCCATCCGCCGGACGCGGTCCGTCGCGGTCCGTCAGCCAGACCAGCATGTCAAAATAATTGCGGACGTTGCGGACGTAGTAGACCGGTTCCCAGCCGCGGGCGTAGCCATGCCGGGTCTCGTTGTACCAGCGCTCCTGGCTCAACAACGGCAGGCGCTTCGCCACGTCCTCCCAGCGGTCTGGGTTGCCGCCCTGCCGGGCCGTGATGCGGCGCGCATCCTCCAGGTGACCGAGGCCGACGTTATAGGCTGCCAGTCCGAACCACGTCAGGTCCGGCTCTGGAATGCGCTGCGGCAGTCGGTTCTTGACCCGGTGCAGGTAGCGCACGCCGCCGACCGCGCTCTGGCGCGGATCCGTGCGGTCGGCGATACCGAGCTTCGCGGCGGTGTTCTGCGTGAGCATCATCAGGCCGCGTACGCCGGTGGGCGAAACCGCGTTTGGGTTCCAGTGCGACTCCTGGTAGGCGACTGCGGCGAGAAAGCGCCAGTCGAGGCCGTAGTCCTCTCCAACCTCTTCGAACAGTTCACGCCATTTCGGCAGTTCGGTCACGACCTGTTGCAGGAAATGGCGGACATCGTCATGGCCGAGTGCATCAACGTGCCTGAAATGGCGGTCGGTCAGGGTCGCCAGCGTGCCGTCGCGCTCGATCTTCTGGAAGAAGGCGAGCGCTGCGTCCCGCAAGCTGGCGTCGCGATCCTTGCGGAAGGCCCAGGCGATGTCCTGCTGCGGCGAGATATCGAAGGCGACGCGCAGTTCCGGATAGAAACGCAGGAAGTAGGCGACGTCACTCGAATCGGCGACCGTGGCATCGATCTCGCCTTGCCAGACCAGATGCAGCAGGTCGGCGTTCTCCAGATCGGTGCGCTCGTTCCAGGTCAGTTCCGGATGCTGTTCCTGCAGGGTACGCAGCCGCTCGACGTGCGAGCTGCCGCCCAGCACGTCCAGGCGCAGGCCGCCGAGTTCACCGACCTTGCGCAGGCGCCCGTTGCCGACGCGATAGACGACCTGTTCGGACACCTGCCGGTAGGCCGGCGCAAACCACACCTGTTCCTGCCGTCCCTCGGTGATGGTGATGCCGGCGGCGGCGAAGTCCACCTTGCCGCGCATGACGAGCGGCAGGGTCTGCTCGAAGCTCTCCGGTACCACGACCTTGAGCTGAACGCCGAGATAATCCGCGAAGGCCCTGGCCATCTCGTATTCGAAACCGGCCGGGCCGTTCGAGGTCTCGTAATAGGTGGTCGGGTTGTAGCGGGTCGCCATCACCAGTTCACCCGCTTGCCGCACGCGTTCGAGCTCCGTGAGCTGCTGCTGAGGGAGGCGGTACTGCGTGACATAGAAGATCGCACCCGCCAGCGCCAGCAGGTAGGCGAATAACTCGATGGTGCGGCGAATCCTGTAGCTCCGCCGTTTGTAACGATTGTGATTCACGACTTGACCCAATCCTTAAACTTTTCGTTTACAATGCGCCTCCCCGCGATGTCCTTAAGATCGCAGGGGCCGGTCCGGATGCGGATGTTGAAGATGCGCGCCGCGGCCGTCGGTATTGGCTAACTTACGGATTCTACGCGGTTCTTTAGGAATGTCCAATTTTCGGTTGGATGCCTTGGGGCCGAAATGGTTTCGTGGCTTGGTCAGGAATCTGTGAATTCGACGACGTATCGGGACTTGCTCAGGGCAATATCCGCGTTATACATAAGTTATTTTCGACCGTATTTGGAGAGGTGCCGGAGTGGTCGAACGGGACGGTCTCGAAAACCGTTGTACGCTTGCGCGTACCGTGGGTTCGAATCCCACCCTCTCCGCCAAATCGTTACAGCCGGAGGTTGGTGGGATTCGAACCCACGGAATCGAATCGATCGGGTTCGACCATCGTGCCAGGAGCGCGATGGAACGTGCGCGAGCACGGCCCCGCAGGGGCGACGGGCAGGATGCCCGGCGTAATCCCACCCTCTCCGCCAAATCGTTACAGCCGGAGGTTGGTGGGATTCGAACCCACGGAATCGAATCGATCGGGTTCGACCATCGTGCCAGGAGCGCGATGGAACGTGCGCGAGCACGGCCCCGCAGGGGCGACGGGCAGGACGCTAGGCGTACCCACCCTCTCCGCCAATTTCGTCTGCTGTCTCGTCAGCCGGTTCCATTGAATCAGGCGCACGGCCCTTTGTACCGGCCGGCGCGGGAGAACGTCATGCCACAAATCACCCTTCCCGATGGTTCGAAGCGTAGCTTCGACGCCCCCGTATCCGTTTACGACGTGGCCGCCTCGATCGGCGCCGGCCTGGCCAAGGCCGCGCTGGCCGGTCGCGTGGATGGTCGTCTGGTCGACACTTCTTATGTCATCGACGGTGATGCCGATCTGGCCATCATCACGGACCGCGATGGCGAGGGGCTGGAAATCATCCGCCACTCCACCTCCCATTTGATGGCGCAGGCGGTCAAGGAGCTGTTTCCGTCGGCACAGGTGACCATCGGTCCCGTGATCGAGGACGGTTTCTATTACGACTTTGCCTTCGAGCGTGCTTTCACGCCCGAGGATCTGGAGAAGATCGAGGCGAAGATGAAGACGTTGGCCAAGGCTGACCTCAGGGTCGAGCGCAGCGTCATGCCGCGCGACGAGGCGGTGAAGTTCTTCCGTGATATGGGCGAGCAGTACAAGGCCGAGATCATCGCCAGCATCCCGGGCAACGAGGACATCTCGCTCTATCGCCAGGGTGAGTTCATCGATCTGTGCCGCGGGCCGCATGTGCCGTCCACCGGCAAGCTCAAGGCCTTCAAGCTGACCAAGGTCGCGGGTGCCTACTGGCGCGGCGACGCGCGCAACGAAATGTTGCAACGCATCTACGGCACGGCCTGGGCGAAGAAGGAAGACCTCGACGCCTATCTGCATCGTCTGGCCGAGGCCGAGCGTCGCGACCATCGCCGCATCGGTCAGGAGCTGAACCTGTTCTCCATCCAGGAGGACGCGGGCGGCGGTCTGGTGTTCTGGCACCCCAACGGTGCGCGCATCCGCCGCAGCATCGAAAAATTCTGGTTCGAGATGCACGAGCGGGCAGGGTACGAGTTCCTCTACACCCCGCACATCGCCAATCACGACCTGTGGAAGACCTCGGGGCACGCGGATTTCTACGCCGAGTCCATGTACGAGCCGATGGAGGACGACAACCAGTCCTATCAGCTCAAGCCCATGAACTGCCCGTTCCACGTGCTGATCTACAAGGACCGCCTGCGTTCCTACCGTGATCTGCCGCTGCGCTGGGCCGAAATGGGCACGGTGTACCGGCGCGAGATGTCTGGCGCCCTGCATGGCCTGATGCGCGTGCGCGGCTTCACCCAGGACGACGCCCACATCTTCTGCCGCGAGGACCAGATCGAGGCCGAGATCCTGCGCATCCTCGACCTGACCCTGGAGGTGCTGCGCGCCTTCGGTTTCGATAACTTCGACGTCATGCTCTCGACCCGCCCCGATGACGCCATCGGCAGCGACGAGATCTGGGCGCTGGCGACCGAAGCCCTGCGCAAGGCCATTGAAAAGAAAGGACTTGAGTACGGCGTGGACGAGGGTGGCGGCGCCTTTTACGGTCCCAAGATCGACATCAAGATCCGGGATGCGATCGGCCGTCAGTGGCAGTGCTCGACCGTGCAGCTCGACTTCAATCTGCCCGAACGTTTCGATCTGGAATATGTGGCCGAGGACAACAGCCGCCGTCGGCCGATCATGATTCACCGTGCGCTGCTGGGCTCGGTCGAGCGTTTCTTCGGCGTGCTGATCGAACACTATGCCGGATCGTTCCCATTGTGGCTCGCGCCGACCCAGGCGGCGATCCTGACCATTACCGATCGCCAGGACGCCTATGCCCTGGAATTGGAAGAGTCCTTGAAAAAACAAGGCTTGCGGGTCGTTTCGGACTTGAGAAACGAAAAAATCGGCTTTAAAATCCGCGAGCATACCCTGCAACGCGTTCCCTACCTGCTGGTGGTCGGGGATCGCGAGGCGGAAACACGTACGGTGGCCGTGCGCACGCGCACCGGTAAGGACCTCGGGTCGATGGACCTTGAAGCACTGACCCGACGCCTTGCCGATGAGATCGCGAGCCGCGGCCGCTCTGTTTTGGAGGATTGACGTATAAGCACTGCCGGTAAAGACACCCGCCTCAACGAGGAAATCAATTGTCCGCAAGTCCGCCTGATCGGACCGGACGGACAGAACCTCGGTGTGGTGCCGACGCGTGAAGCCCTGCGGGTCGCGGAAGAGGCTGAGCTGGATCTCGTCGAGATCTCGCCCAATGCCGAGCCGCCGGTCTGCCGGGTGATGGACTTCGGTAAGTTCAAGTTCGAACAGAACAAAAAGGCCCATCAGGCGCGCAAGAACCAGAAGCAGATCCAGGTCAAGGAAGTGAAATTCCGGCCCGGTACTGACGAGGGTGATTACCAGGTCAAGCTGCGCAATCTGCGGCGCTTCCTCGAAGAGGGAGACAAGGCCAAGGTGACGATCCGCTTCCGTGGCCGCGAGATGGCGCACATGGAGCTGGGTGCGAAATTGCTGGATCGCATCGAGGCGGATCTTGCTGAGCTGGGCGTGGTGGAACAGCGTCCGAAGATGGAAGGGCGCCAGATGATCATGGTGTTTACGACGAAGAAGAAGTAACGCGGCGGATGCCGGTACGGATAACGATTTCGAATTGACCGTGGGTACGCCCGCGGGTAACCCTGGAGTAGTAGTGATGCCCAAGATCAAGAGCAACCGTGGCGCCGCCAAGCGCTTCAAGGCCACCGCAGGTGGCTTCAAGCGCGCGGCCTCCCATCGCCGCCACATTCTGACCAAGAAGAGCACCAAGCGTAAGCGTCAGCTGCGCTCGCCGACCCACGTCGCGGCCTGTGACGTGCGTGAAGTGCAGCAGATGCTGCCGTATTGCTGACAAGCCCATACTGCTGACCAGCAGCAAGATTCAAGAGATAGAGGATTACCGTCATGCCAAGAGTCAAGCGCGGCGTCACCGCCCATGCACGACACAAGAAGGTCCTGGACAAGGCCAAGGGTTACTACGGCGCCCGCAAGAACGTCTACCGCGTTGCGGTGCAGGCGGTCACCAAGGCCGGCCAGTATGCCTTCCGCGACCGTCGTCAGCGCAAGCGCCAGTTTCGTGCCCTGTGGGTGGTGCGCATCAACGCCGCGGCCCATCAGTTCGGCATCTCCTACAGCCGTCTGATCGATGGTCTGAACAAGGCGAATGTCGCCATCGACCGCAAGGTGCTGGCCGACATCGCCGTGCACGACATCGCGGCGTTTGGTCGCATCGCTGACAAGGCCAAGGCCGCCCTGGCGGTTTGATTCGCGCGTGAACCGGCGCGTCCGGTTCACGCGAAGCTGCAAAAGGGGAAAGGCTTGGCCTTTCCCCTTTTTTGTTTGTTCGGCCGGTTGGCCGCTCGTGCCTGCCGAAAGCCGGGAGGCAATTCCTGGAGACATGACTGGTGTCCGACATTGCACGCATGAAGGATGAGGCCATCGCAGCCGTGGCTGCGGCGGTCGATCTCGCCGAGCTGGACCGCCTGCGGGTCCATTATCTCGGCAAGAAAGGGGCGTTGACGGAGTTGCTCAAGGGGCTCGGCCGCCTGCCGGCAGACGAGCGGCCCGCGGCGGGGCAGGCGATCAACGATGCCAAGGTCGCGGTCGGGGATGCGATCGATGCGCGCCGCGGGGCGCTCGAGAACAGCGCCTTGGCGGCACGGCTGGAGGCCGAGCGGGTGGATGCCACGCTGCCGGGCAGGCGTCAGTCCCAGGGCGGACTGCATCCGGTGACACGCGCCATCCTGCGCATCCAGGACATCTTCGCCCAGCTGGGTTTCGAGGTGGCCGAAGGGCCGGAGGTTGAGGACGACTATCACAACTTCGAGGCCCTGAACATTCCGGCGCATCACCCGGCGCGGGCGATGCACGACACCTTCTACTTCGATGCCGGGCGTCTGCTGCGGACCCATACCTCCCCGGTGCAGGTGCGCGTGATGGAGCAGTCCGGCCCCCCATTGCGGGTCATTGCGCCGGGACGCGTCTATCGCTGCGACTCGGATCTGACGCACAGCCCTATGTTCCATCAGGTCGAGGGTTTGTTGGTGGACGAGGGGGTCTCCTTCAGCCACCTCAAGGGCGTGCTCGACCAGTTCCTGCGGGCCTTCTTCGAGCGCGACGATCTGTCGACGCGCTTCCGGCCCTCATACTTCCCGTTCACCGAGCCATCGGCCGAGGTCGACATCCAGTGTGTGATGTGTGGCGGCGGCGGTTGCCGGGTCTGCAAGCACACCGGTTGGCTGGAGGTGATGGGTTGCGGCATGGTGCATCCGAATGTGTTTGCGCACGTCGGTGTCGACCACGAGCGATTCACCGGCTATGCCTTCGGCCTTGGTGTTGAGCGCATGACCATGCTGCGCTATGGAGTGAACGACCTGCGCCTGTTCTTCGAGAACGACCTGCGATTCCTGCGCCAGTTTGCCTGATGCATCCAGGTTGTTTGCATCATTGATATATTTAAAATCATGATGTTGTGTGAATTTAATAAAGGATTTTCGAGATGAAAATCAGCAATCGATGGCTGCTTGAATGGGTCGACCACGGTCTGTCGGCGGAGGACCTCGGG
>JAQVJI010000195.1 GCA_028695255.1 Chromatiales bacterium
GTCGGACAGACCCTTGGCGTTCGGCGCCATCATCGCGGTGTTGGGGCCGACCTGCTCACCCGCGCGATAGCGCTTGAGCAGGGCCGCGAGTTCGTCGGCGGGCCGCCCGGCGAGTTTCGGGAAGATGCCCATGCCCTGCGCCTGGGCGCCGTGGCAGGCCGTGCATACGCCGTCGTAGCGCGCCTTACCGGCGGCGGCGCCACCCGCAGCAGCAGCCGGCGCCTCGGCCACGGTTGCCGGTTCGGCTTCGGCCGGCGCTGCATCCGCCGTTGCCGCGTCCGCGGCTGGAGCGTCGGTCGTTGCGGCGGGTTCGGCGGCCGTGGGTGCGGTGGCGACGCTGCCGATCGGCTGGAGACGTTCCTGAACGGCTTCCTCGGTCATGCTGGCCGGCTCGCCGCCGCCTTGACCGCCGAAGAACCCGGCCAGTTTGCCGAGCAGGAACAGGACCGCGACCAGCAGGGCCACGGCGCCGATGATCAGGACGATCCTGGAGCCAGAATCTTTGGACGGGGCGTTTGCCATGCTGCTTCCTCCTGCCCTGTGGCCCGAATGCGGAACCATGGGCGTTGCGTTTGGGTTGTTTGTGATCCTGCGGCCATCGCGGGCCCATGCAGGGTTTCCATCAGCGCTGAATTATATTCCAATGCGAGGGCCGGCTTACAGACCCTTCATCACCCGCCGCACGTCGCCCAGATGGCGACGGCTGACTTCCAGCCGCTCGACCGCGCCGCGCAGGACGATCTCCGGCCGACCGTGGTCGCCGCGTTCGAGCCCGACGATGCGATCGACCGCCACCAGGGCATTGCGGTGGATGCGCAGGAAGCGCTCGCCGAACTCGGTCTCCAGATCCTTGAGCGTGTCCTCGATCAGCACCTCGCCCTTGTCGTGGCGGGCGGTGACGTATTTCTGATCGGCGTGGAAATAGATCACTTCGTCCACCGGCACCAGCACCAGACTGCCGCGCACGCGCGCGCACAGGTGGCTGCGTGCGGTGGTGGGTTCGAGGCCGAGTGCGTCGAGCTGGGCGCGGGTGACGCGCCGTGCGCTGGCGAGCGCGCGTTCGAGACGTTCGCGGCGTACCGGTTTCAGCAGATAGTCCACGGCATGCGCGTCGAAAGCCTCGATCGCGTGCTCGCCATAGGCGGTGACGAAAATGACGGCTGGCGGTGCGGGCTGTTCCGCCAGTCGCCGCGCCGCTTCGAGTCCGTCCATGCCGGGCATGCGGATGTCGAGCAACACCACGGCCGGTTGCAGACGTTCGGCTTCGAGCAACGCCTGTATGCCGTCGCTGGCCTGCCCGGCCACCTGATAGCCGGGGACTTCCTCGATCATCGCCGCCAGGCGTTCGCGCGCGAGCGGCTCGTCGTCCACGATCAGGACCTTCATGCCCGTGTCTCCAGCGGCAGTTGCAGCGTCACGCGATAGTTCCTGCCGTCGTCCTCGATCTGCATGCGGCCATTCTCGCCGTAGGCCAGTGCCAGACGCTCGCGGATGTTCTCCTGTGCCAGCCGGTTGCCGGCGCGTTTCGCATCACCGGCCGATTTCGGGTTGCCCACCGACAGCGTCAGCCGGCCGTTCGCCAAACTGGCGGCGATCACCACCGTGCCGCCGGCGGCGGCCGGTTCGATACCGTGATAGACGGCGTTCTCCGCCAGCGGTTGCAGGATCAGCGACGGCACGCGAAGGCCCTGCGGCAGTTTCGGGTCGAGCCGCCATTCGACGCGCAGTCGCGGACCGAGCCGCGCCGATTCGATGTTGAGATAGCGGCGCGTGAGTTCGATCTCGTCTTCCAGTGTCACGCGATCGCGGCTGGCCAGCGTGCCGCGGAAGATCTCGGCCAGGTCCTCGACCATCGCCTCCGCCGCGGCCGGCCGCGAGCGGGTCAGGCTGGCGATGGCGTTCAAGCTGTTGAACAGGAAGTGCGGCCGGATGCGCGCCTTGAGCGCCTGTTCGCGCGCACGGGCCTCGGCGGCCACGTTCTGCCGCCACTGATGCTGGACGTAGAAATAGCGCAGGGCGACGCCGCCGACGATGACGGTGATGAGCAGGTTGCGCAGCACGAAGCCGAGGTCCAGCGGTCCGATCTCGGCGAGTGCGCCGAGCCAGGCCGCCGTGAGCGATACGCCGGCGCAGACGCCGAGCATCAGCGACAGGGTCACCGTCGTCGCGGCGGCCGTGCCCAGTCTTTGCAGCCAGCGCCGGCCGATGCACAGCAGCAGCGCGGTGGCGAGTGCGATCCATTGCACGAACAGCGAGATCAGCGCCAGCCGCGGCCAGAATTCCTGCAACGGGCCGGATTGCGCGAGTGCGAGCAGCATCGCCAGCAACTGCGCGATCAGCACCAGCAGGAAGGTGGCGCGCGGCGAGCAGAAGTCGGGCAGAAAACCCGTGGCAGGTGTGCTTGGCATGATCCCGAGTATAGCCGGGCGGGTGATATAATCCGCGCCTCACGCATCCTTCCGGATTCCCTCCCGTCATGAGTCGAGAAGATCCCAAGTCCAAGCTGTGGGGCGGTCGTTTCAGCGAGCCCACCGACGCCTTCGTGCAGGCCTTCACCGCCTCGGTCGACTTCGACCGCCGCCTGTACCGCCACGACATCGAGGGCTCGCGCGCCCACGCGCGCATGCTGGCGCGGGTCGGCGTGCTGACGGAGGCGGAGTGTCAGAAGATCGTCGACGGGCTGGACGACATCCAGGCCGACATCGAGCGCGGCGAGTTCGCCTGGCTGACCGAACTCGAAGACGTGCACATGAACATCGAGGCGCGGCTCACCGACCGCATCGGCGCGGTCGGCAAGAAGCTGCACACCGGCCGCTCGCGCAACGATCAGGTGGCGACCGACGTGCGGCTGTGGCTGCGCGAGCAAATCGACCTGTTGCAGGCCGAGATCCGCCGCCTGCAAACCGGTCTGCTGGATCTCGCCGAGCGCGAGGCCGACACCATCCTGCCCGGCTTCACGCATTTGCAGGTCGCGCAGCCGGTGAGCTTCGGTCATCACATGCTGGCCTGGTTCGAGATGCTCGACCGCGACCACGAACGTCTCGCTGACTGCCGCAAACGCGTCAACGTCATGCCCTTGGGCAGTGCCGCGCTGGCCGGCACCTCCTATCCGCTCGACCGCCACTACACGGCCGAACTGCTCGGCTTCCTGCGCCCGACGCGCAACTCGCTGGACGCGGTGAGCGACCGCGACTTCGCGATCGAATTCACCGCCGCCGGCGCGCTCGTCATGATGCACCTGTCGCGCATGGCCGAGGAGCTGATCCTGTGGGCGAGCGCGCAGTTCGGTTTCGTCGACCTGCCGGACCGTTTCTGCACCGGCTCCTCGATCATGCCGCAGAAGAAGAATCCCGACGTGCCCGAACTCGTGCGCGGCAAGAGCGGGCGCGTATACGGTCATCTGATGTCGCTGCTGACGCTCATGAAGTCGCAGCCGCTCGCCTATAACAAGGACAACCAGGAAGACAAGGAACCGCTGTTCGATACCGTCGACACGCTGGCCGGCAGCCTGCGCGCCTTCGCCGACATGGTGCCGCACATCGAACTGCGGCGCGAACGCATGTACGCCGCAGCGCAGCAGGGCTTCTCCACCGCCACCGACCTCGCCGACTACCTCGTGCGCAAGGGCCTGCCGTTCCGCGATGCGCACGAGGTCGTCGGCAAGGCCGTGCGCTTCGGCGTCGAGCAGGGGCGCGATCTGTCGCAGATGAGCGTCGAGGAGCTGCGCCAGTTCTCCGACACGATCGACGAAGACGTGTTCCAGGTCCTCACGCCCGAGGGTTCGATGGCCGCGCGCGACATCGAGGGCGGCACCGCGCCCGCGCAGGTGCGCCGGCAGATCGCGGCGGCGCGGGAGCGGTTGGGGATTTGAGCTGGGGCGTTCGTGCGACCGGGTTATCCGGCCGCCGTTGAAAACATGCGGCGGAAGGCGCTGCGCTTTTTCGCCCTACGCAGGCACCGTCCTTGCCTCCGCCGCAGCGCCGTATTCGAAGGCGTCGGAGAACAACCGGTCCTCGGGCAGGCCGTGCGCGACGAAGGCCGGGTGCGCGGCCTGGATCATCGGTGGCGGGCCGGCCATGTAGACGTCGTAGCCCGACAGGTCGGGATACTGCTTGAGCAACGCCTCGTGCACGAAGCCCGTCTCGCCCTGCCAGGCGTTTTCTGGCAGCGGTTCCGACAGCACCGGCGTGTAGCGGAAGTTCGCATGCGCCGCCGCCCAGCCCTGCGGCAGTTCGTCCAGATACAGATCGCGTTTTGCCCGCGCGCCGCGGAAGAAGTGGATCGGCCGCTCGATGCCGGCCGCGAAGGCGTGTTCGAGCATGGCCTTGATCGGCGCAAAGCCGGTGCCGCCCGCCATCAGCAGGATCGGCCGTTCCGAATCCTCGCGCAGGAAGAAACTGCCGAGCGGTCCCTCGATACGCAACAGATCCTTCTCCTGCATGTCGCCGAACACGTGGTCGGCGAAGCGGCCGTCCGGCACGTGGCGAACGTGCAGTTCGAGTTCGGCGTCGTCGTGCGGCGCGTTGGCGAGCGAGAAGCTGCGGCGGCGGCCGTCCTTCATCAGGATGTCGACGTACTGGCCGGCGAGGAATTGCAGGCGTTCGCTCATCGGCAGCTTGAGCCTGAGCAGCATCACGTCGTGGGCGACGCGTTGCATGCGCGAGACGCGCACCGGCAGCGTCTTCACCACGATGTCGCGCACGGCGCTGATCTCCCTGGTCTCGATCACCAGATCGGAGCCGGCCATCGCCTGACAGAACACCGCCTTGCCGGCGGCGAGCGCTGCGTCGTCGAGCACGCGCGGCGGGCCGTTGGGATAGTCGACCTGCCCCGCCAGCAAACGGCCGAGACAGGCCCCGCAGGCGCCGTTGCGACAGCCGTAGGAAAGGGCGAAGCCATGCCGCAAGGCGGCGTCCAGGATCGTCTCGTCGTCCTCGATCTGGAACACATGGCCGCTTGGCTGTATCGTCACCGTGAAACTCATTCAACACCCGCAAGGTCGTAAGGACGAGCTATTTTCCCTCAATGAGGCACAGGGACAAACCATGAATTCCGCAGGTAACC
>JAQVJI010000196.1:0-1440 GCA_028695255.1 Chromatiales bacterium
TCACGGCTTCGAGCCGGTCGGCGACCTGGAACATGCGCAGGTCCGAGCGTGCCTCGGCCAGGCGTTTGGCGACCGCCTTGATGACCTTGTTGCGCGGATCGCCGGTGGTGTACACGGGATGGCCGAAACCGATGATGATTTCCTTGCGTCCGACGCGTTCGCGGATGTCGGCCTCGGCCGCGTCGGCGCTGGCGTAGCGGCACTGGATCTCGCAGGCGACCTCGTTGGCGCCGCCGTGCTTGGGGCCGCGCAGCGCGCCGATCGCGCCCGTGATCGCGGAATAGACGTCGGAGTTGGTGCCGGCCACCACGCGCGCGGTGAAGGTCGAGGCGTTGAACTCGTGCTCGGCATAGAGAATGAGCGAGGTGTGCATCGCGCGCACCCAGAGTTCCGACGGTTCGCGTCCGTGCAGCAGGTGCAGGAAGTGGCCACCGACCGTGTCGTCGTCGGTCTCGACCTCGATGCGCCGGCCGTTGTGTGCGTAGTGGTACCAGTACAGCAGCATCGAGCCGGAGCAGGCGAGCAGGCGGTCGCCGATGGCGCGCGCGCCGTGGACGTTCATGTCGTCCTTCTCGGGTTCCAGCGTGCCGAGCAGCGAGATGCCCGTGCGCAGCACGTCCATCGGATGCGCGGAGGCGGGGATCTGTTCGAGCGCGGTCTTGAGCGCCGCCGGCAGGCCGCGCAGGGATTTCAGCAACTGCTTGTAGCTCGTCAGTTCGGCACTCGTCGGCAGGCGGCCGTGGATCAGCAGGAAGGCGATCTCCTCGAACTCGGCCTGGTCGGCGAAGTCGAGGATGTCGTAGCCGCGATAGTGCAGGTCGTTGCCGGTGAGACCGACGGTGCAGATGGCGGTGTTGCCGGCCACCGTGCCCGACAGCGCGACGGACTTCTTCGGGCTGCGGAAGGCCTGCTGACCGCTCGCGGCGGGCTGGGCGTTCTGGTCGCTCATGATTGTTCCCCCTCTTTGGCCCCTTCAGTGGAAAACAGTGCATCGAGCTTCTGCTCGTAGGCGTGATAGCCGAGAAAGTCGTAGAGTTCGGCGCGCGTCTGCATCAGGTCGACGACGTTCTTCTGCGTGCCGTCGCGGCGGATCGCCTGATAGACGGACAGCGCGGCCTGATTCATGGCGCGGAAGGCGGACAGCGGATACAACACGAGTCCGACGCCGACGCCGGCCAGTTCCTCGGTCGTGAACAGCGGCGTGCTGCCGAATTCGGTGATGTTGGCGAGTACCGGCACCGATACCGCCTCGCTGAAGCGCCGGTATTGTTCGAGCGTCGTCATCGCCTCCGGGAAGATCATGTCGGCGCCGGCCTCGACGCAGGCCACCGCGCGTTCGATCGCCGCGTCCATGCCCTCGACCGCCAGCGCGTCGGTGCGCGCCATGATGACGAAGTCGTCGGAGCGTGCATCGACGGCGGCGCGGATGCGGTCGACCAT